>SFTR01000078.1 GCA_004560915.1 bacterium
CAAGGGCAGGGATCGAACCCGCAACCTCATTGTTCCTAGTCGGATTCGTTAACCACTGCGCCACGATGGGAACTCCAATCTTAATTAAAGACATACTTCATATAATATAGTGTGTCCTTTGACATTTCTACCTAAATATGGTATAATTTTAGATGTATGGAGCATTATACTAGTCAAACATACCACTAGAAGATGGGGCTAAAAATCCATCAATTGTGTAAAATGATACTTTATATATTGCGCTTCTTACGCCCAGTTTGGGGCGGATATATAATTTTAGTTTTAAGGATATGATGTAATGGCATATATCTGAATTCCTTAATTCACATCGTAAAATATGAAAGCACATGTCGTGAGTGACTTATTGGGATAGTAATTGAAAAATAAGTTGCAAAAGCGAATAAAAGTGATACGTGTTTGCTTGGGAAAACCTCTAGTATGTCTATATTATAAGGATTGAAGTGCGGACTAAGTGGTGATCGAGTGATCATTAATGGTAACAAGTGATTAATTCTTTTAAAGAGAAATCGCCTGCAGGTAACTAATGGTAAGAATTAGAGAAATTCAACTCGACCAAAGCCGTAAAATTAATTTATAATATTCCATACTATTATATTAAGGGAGTTTATTAGAAATGAAAAAAGATAATTGGATTCTAAAAGCATTTTTAATGACTTTTTTTATAGCTTTAATTTTTAGTAGTGCATCTAACTATCTAATATCAAAATTCAATAATACAATACTTTTAATTGTGTTATGTGTAATATTTATTGGTATAGGTATTCTATTTGATATTATAGGTACAGCTGTACTAACAGCAAACGAAGCATCATTTCATGCAAAAAGTGCTAAAAAAATAAAAGGTTCAAAAGAAGGAGTATATCTAGTTAAAAACTCAAGTACCATTGCAAGCATATGTAATGATGTTATCGGAGATATATGTGGTATAGTAAGTGGTTCTATAGGAGCAATGCTTGCCATAAATATATCTACTAAATTAAATGTATCAACAGTTATTGTTACACTACTAATAAGTTCAATTATTTCATCACTCACAGTAGGTGGTAAAGCTATAGGAAAGAAACAAGCAATTAAAAATAGCGATGCAATTATATTCGTAGCCGCAAAAGTATTAAGTAAATTCAAAATTAAATAGTTTCCAATACAAAAAGACTTAAGAAAAAATTCTTAAGTCTTTTATTTTATCTATTATTTCTAAATCTTTCTTTTTCATCAAGTATTTTCTTACGTAATCTAATTGCATCAGGAGTTACTTCTACTAACTCATCTTTTTCTATAAATTCTAATGCTTCTTCTAATGTAAATGTTCTAGGTCTTGGAAGTATTATTGCTTCATCACTACCAGATGAACGAGTATTAGAAAATTCTTTATTTTTACATGGATTAACATTTAAATCATTTTCTCTATTGTTAATACCAACTATCATACCAGAATATACTTCAGTAGATGGTTCTATTATCATAGTACCTCTATCTAATAAGTTATAAAGTGCGTATCCAAATGCTTTACCACTTTCCATAGATACAAGTACACCATTCTTGCGTCCAGATATTTCTCCAGCATATGGTCTATAATCTTCAAAACTGCGTACCATAATACCTTCACCCTTAGTATTAGTAATAAAGTTACTTCTATATCCTATTAAACCTCTTGTAGGAACAATAAACTCAAGTCTTACATAATTATCTTCAGCAGGTTCCATTATTTCCATAGTACCTTTTCTTTCACTTAAATCACTAATTACATTACCAGAATAATCATTAGGTACAGTAATTACTACTCTTTCATATGGTTCACATTTAACACCATCTATTTCTTGGAAGATAACTTCTGGTTTAGATACACCAAGTTCATAACCTTCTCTTCTCATATTTTCTATTAATATTGATAAGTGTAATTCTCCACGACCAGATACTTTAAATCCATCACTACTTGGTAATTCTTCTACTTCAAGTCCAACATTACGTTCAAGCTCAGCCATTAATCTATCTCTTAAATGTCTAGATGTAACAAACTTACCAACTTTACCAGCAAATGGACTATTATTAACCATAAAATTCATTGATAATGTTGGTTTTTCTATTTCAATCTTAGGTAGAGGATCTACATGATTAACATCACAAATAGTGTCTCCAATAGATATTTCAGGACAACCAGCTACTATAACTATATCACCATAATATGCTTCATTTACTTCTTTTCTCTTAATTCCTTCATTAACGAATATTTTAGTAATTCTTTCTTTAGTAAGCTCTCCATTATTTTTAGATATTGCTACTGTTTCACCAACTTTAATTTTACCTTTATTAATTCTACCTATACCAAGTCTACCAATATAATCATCATAATCAAGTGATGATATTTGTAATTGTAAAGGATCATTTTCATTTCCTTCAAATGGTTTAGTAGTTTCTATAATAGTATCAAGAAGTGGTGTAATATCTTTACTATCATCATTTTCTTCATACTTAGCTATTCCTTCTTTAGCTATACCATATATGATTTTAAAATCTAATTGTTCATTAGTAGCACCTAACTCACAAAATAAATCAAAAGTCATATTAACTACTTCTTCAGCACGAGCATCTTTCTTATCTATTTTATTAATAAATAGTATTGGTCTAAGACCATATTTTAATGCTTCTTTTAATACAAATCTTGTTTGAGGCATTGGTCCTTCAGCTGAATCTACTAATAATACTACAGTATCTACTGTTTTAATAATTCTTTCTATTTCACTAGAAAAATCAGCATGTCCTGGAGTATCAACTATATTCATCTTAATACCTTTATATTTAATAGAACAGTTTTTAGCAGTAATTGTAATACCACGTTCACGTTCTAAGTCTCCACTATCCATTACACAGTCAACTACTTGCTCATTTTCTCTAAATACTCCATTTTGTTTTAATAAAGCATCTACTAAAGTACTTTTACCAGCATCAACATGAGCAACAACTGCAAAGTTAATAATTTTCTCCATAATCTCATCCCCTCTTAGATACGCACTTAATAATACACTATTTTCAAGCATTTTTCAAGAAAAATCGTATTTTTTTATAAATTATCACTATAAGTGTATTTTTATCATTCTTAGTAAATGGTTAAAATTTCCAAATAATGGGAAAATATTACTAGGAGTTTAATGATGAAAGATACATTTGATTTTAAAGATGAAAAAGAAATTTATACCATTATCGGAAAGAATATTAAATACTATAGAAAACTTTATAGTTTAAATGTTGAAGAATTAACACAAGAACATTTAGCAGAACTAGCTAATGTATCAACATCATTAATAGGTAATCTTGAAAGTAAAAAGACTTACCAAGGTATAAGTATTTATAATTTATACAAGATAAGTCTAATATTAAATGTCCCAATAGAAAAGTTTTTTATTAATCGTTAGCCTCTATTGACTCAAAGAACTTATCAATAGACACATTTAGTACAACAGATATTTTATATAAGGACATTAATGATAATCCTTCGCTACCTCTAGTACTTTCAAATTTTCTTATGAATTCAGGTGATACACCTATATCTATTGCAAGTTGTTCTTGAGTAATACCACATAACTTTCTATATTTAATTACATTATATGCTATTGTCTTAATTATATTTTCATCAAAATTGAAATCTCTTTTAAACTTAGTCATTATTTCACCTAAGTAATATTTTACATTGTTTTAATATTAAATTATGTAATGTAGTACTATACATTTATTATTATTTATTCTATAATTGTAATAGGTGAACTATGGATCAAAATAAATTAAATAAAATAATTGGTAAGAATATAAAGAAATATAGAAGCAAAACTATATTAAATGGAAAGAAACTAACTCAAGAAAAACTAGCTGAATTAATAAACGTTTCTGTATCTCTAATAAGTAATTTAGAAAGTAATAAGTGTAAAACTGGTATAAGTATAAACAATCTATATAAGATATCTATAGTTCTAAACACACCTATAAGTAAATTTATGGAGGATAATGATGAACTATAATATTATTTTAAAAGATTATATAAATAATAGTTCTGATATTATAAATTTTCTAAATGATAAATTACTAGATGACTTAATAAGCAATATAGATAATAGTATTATAATAGTTACTTCTCACCTAATTCATAAAGAAAATACTATTACTCACAAAGAACAATTTATATTCAATTTAGATAATTATATTTCATTCATAAAAGAACACATACATATCAGTGAACTAAAAATAAGATATATCTTAAGTGAAACATTAAATAACAGATACAATAAGATTCTTTTATCAAATAAATACTACTATAGTAATGTAGAACTATATCAAAAAGAGTTCATTAATATGTTTATGTATAAATATAATAAAAATATAACCTATCTAAGTAAGTATATTAAACTAGATCAATTAGACTTTAATAGTCTTTGTAATCTTATTAACACAAATAAAAAAGCACATATTTACTTTGAAGATATAACAAGTAATAATGTGCATTATTATATAAATTTAATTAGAAGTATTAGTTAATATATCATACATATTAGTATAAGTGAAAGTTACTCTATTAGTACCTTTCCTTTTTTCTTTTACTAAGTATCCTTGTTCTACCAATTTATTAAGAACCTTATTAACAGAATTAATATGTAATTTACATTCTTCTACTATGTCATTAGTTGTAAACACTATTCTTTTAGCTATAACAGGATATACTTTATATATAGTACTTCCACCTATAGTTATTTTAAAATCTTCTAAATCTCTAGTATATATTTTATTAAGTTTCTTTATTCTTTTAATATTTATACCACATTGATTAATAATACATTCTAGAATAAACTTTATAAACTTAGGAAACTTTTCATCATTTTCATCACTTAATAAAGTAAAATATGTATTTTTCAAATTATCAATTGCCTCTGATATAAATAATATTGGAGGTTCTTTTTTGTAAAATGATAATTGTATAGGTATA
>SFTR01000079.1 GCA_004560915.1 bacterium
TGGAGTAACAATGATGCCACTAGAAACAACTAGAAAAGAAAGTATTGGAGTTCCATGCCCAGACTGTCTAATTAAAATATGTGAACCTGGTACAGACAAACAATGCAAAAATGGAGAAGTTGGAGAAATATGTATAAGTGGTCCAACTCTTATGAAAGAATACATTAATGAACCAGAAGAAACTAAAAACACACTTAAGAAACATAAAGATGGACTTACTTGGTTACATAGTGGAGACCTTGGTTATATGGATGATGATGGCTTTGTATATTTTAAGTCAAGACTAAAAAGAATGATAGTATCAAGTGGTTATAACATTTATCCAGGGCAAATAGAACAAATAATATGTGAACATCCATATGTACAAGCATGTTCAGTAGTAGGAGTACCACATCCATACAAAAAAGAAGTAGCAAAAGCATATATTGTGTTAAAAGAAGGAATAGAATTAAATAGCGAAGTTAAAAAATCAATAAAAGAACATTGTGAAAAAAATATTGCTAAGTATGCTCTTCCATACGCATATGGTTATAGAAAAGAATTACCAAAAACTAAACTAGGTAAAGTAGCATATAGAGAATTAATAAACAGTAAAGATGAGGATGATGAAGATGAAAGAAGTCAAAGCAACTGACGAATGTAGACATGAACTTGGTTACAAACTAATGAGACCTATTGTTGCAAGTCATTTTAAAAGAAAATACCACCCAGTAGTAATAGGAAAAGAAAATATTCCTGAAACTGGTCCACTAGTATTTTGTGGTAATCATAGACATAAAGATGACCAATATAACGTAATGTTAGTAACTAATAGAGTAATACATATGCTTTCAAAAGACGAATACTTTAAGGGAAAAAAAGCATGGTTTTATAGAGCAGCAGGTTGTATACCAGTAGATAGAACAATTCATGATGAAAATGCTAAAAGTGAAGCAAGAGCAATACTTCATAGTAAAGGTTGTATAGGCTTGTTCCCAGAAGGTACAAGAAATGAAGTAACTTGCAAAGAATCAGAATTAGAAAAACTAGAAAAAATATTAAATATATCTAAAGAAGAAATAATAGAAAAGATTAAAGATAAATCTATAAGAACAACACAAGTGAATCTTTTAATAGAACTTAAAAATCAAAACAAAATCACAAAAGATGAACTTAAAGAATTTGTACTTGACGCAGATAATGCATTATTAAAACTACTTAAAAAGAAAGTAATAACTAAAAGTGAGTATGAAGAGTCTTTACTTCTTCCATTCAAATTCGGAGCAGTATCCCTAGCTAAAAAAGAAAATGCTCTAATCATACCATTTGCTACAGTTGGACTTTATAATAAAGAAAAAGATCAGCTTATAACTAGAATAGGTAAACCACTAGATATAAGTGGAATGGATTTAGAAGAAGCAAATGCTCTACTTAGAAAAACAATGATTAAATTAATGCAAAAAAGTGAATAATAGTATATAATATATAAATTGTGAGGTGTAACTTATGAAATTTATTTTAACAGCTGGTGGAACAGGAGGACATATATATCCTGCATTATCAGTATTAGAAGAAATAAAGAAAGATAAGAAAAATGAATATTTGTATATAGGTACTAAAGACAGAATGGAAAATGAATTAATACCAAGTCTTGGAATACCTTACGAAAGTATAGAAATCTATGGACTTTCAAAAACAAATATAATTAAAAACATTAAAAATGTTAAATGCATAAAAGATTCGTATAAGAAATGTTTAAAAATAATGGATGAATTCAAACCAGATGCAGTAATAGCATTCGGAGGTTATGTGACTCTTCCAGTATGTTTAGCCGCCAAAAAAAGAGGAATTAAAGTATTCTTACATGAACAAAATATGTTACCTGGTAAAACAAATATATATTTATCTAAAAAAGTAGATGCAGTATTCGTATCATTCAAAGAAGGCAAGAGAAAACTAAAATGTAAAAATATAATTTATACCGGTAATCCAGTAAGTCAAAGAGCAATAGAAACTAAAAAATATGATAAAACTGACTTAGGATTTACTAAAGATAAAAAACTTATAATTATAGTTATGGGATCTCTTGGAAGTACATCAGTAAATGAAAAACTATTAGACTTCTTAAGAACTTATGAAAGAGAAGACACTGAAATACTATTTATTACTGGTAAAAAGAGTTATCCAGATTTAAGCAATAACTTAATAGTACCAAAAAGTACTAAAATAGTTCCATTCTTTGATAATTTGCCAAGCCTAATGAAATCAGCAGACTTAATAATATCAAGAGCTGGTGCTTCTACAATAGCCGAAATAATGGCAACTAAAACGCCATCAATACTAATACCCAGTCCATATGTCGCTAACAATCATCAATACTACAATGCACTAGATTTAGTAGATAAAAAAATAAGCATTTTAATAGAAGAAAAAGACTTAAACAAAGAAACTCTTACAGAAGCAATAAATGAAATATTCGAAGAAAATACATTCAAAGAAATAAAGAAAAACTTATCTGAAATAAAAGATATGTCATCAAGTACATTAATAATGAAAGAAATATATAAAGAATTAAAGGAAAAAGATGAAAAAAAGGGTAAAAAGAAAATTTAATTTTGGTAAATTTATATTATTCATACTTACAATATGTCTTATTTACATTGGAATAAAATACTTACTAAGTATAAATACAAAAAATATTCTAATCATAAATAATAACTATTATAATGATGAAGAAATAATAGAAACAGCTGAAATAGAAAATTACCCTAAATTTATAACACTAAGTAAAAAGAAAATAAAAAATAAATTAGAAAAACTAGATTTAATAGAAAAAGTTGAAATAAAAAAAGAATTTGGTTTTAAACTTAGAATAACTGTATATGAAAAGAAAATACTATATTATGTAAGAAGTACTAATGAATATAAAGTATCTGATGGAAAAACATATAAATTAGATAATGTAACTGGAGTACCAACACTTATTAACTATGTACCTGAAGAAACAGAAAAAAGATTCATAGAAAGATTTAAAGAAATAGATACAAATATAATAAATATGATAAGTGAAATAGAGTATAGTAAGACTTCATATGATAACGAAAGATTCTTACTTTATATGAATGATGGTAACGAAGTATATATAACAGTACTTAGAACTAATTTATTAAATAAATACGTAGAAATAGTTTCTAAACTAGATAATAAAAAAGGAATACTATATTTAGATAGTGGAAACTACTTTGAGATAAAGAATTGATATACATAAGTATATCTTTTTTTAATATAATTTAATATGACAAAATTAGATAATTTTAAGAAATTTATAAGTAATCATCCAAACTTTATAGATGCAGTAAGAAATAATGAAACAACATGGCAAAAATTATATGAACTATATGATATATATGGAGAAAATGAAGAAATATGGAGTAAGTATATAAAGTCATTATCAAAAGATAATTTTAGTATCAAAGGACTATTAAATACTATTAAAAGTATAGATGTAACCTCTCTAGAAGAAAATATTAATTCAATTCAAAAAGCGGTATCACTCGTAGAAGAGTTAACAAAAGAAACTAAAAAGGAAGAAAAAACTACTCCTAAAGAATCTAAAATAGATACTTTATATGGAGACAAAAATGAATAAAGAAGTTCTAAATAAACTAAAAAGTGATCCTAAATATTTAAAATTCTTAAGACAAAACTCATCTTGGTATAAAACTTTAAATAGAAATCCTAATAGTTATAATGAATTCGTAAAAGCAATGAAAGAAAAGTATAAACTAAGAACTATTGATAAGATAGATAGTTTTGTAACAAGTGTAGACTTAGTAACAAAAATATTAGATGCATCTAAATAGTAAATGTGTACAATTTTTGTAATAATAGATTGACATATATTTTTAATTAATGCTATAATTGAAACATAAAGATAGAGAGAATATCTCAAATATAGAAAGGATTGTGATTTAGAAAAATGAAAAAGAAAGGATTTACATTAGTCGAGTTATTAGCAGTTATTGCTATCCTAGCTATCTTAGTAATTATAGCATTACCAAATGTACTTTCAATGTACAATGAAGCTAGAAAAAATACATTTGTAACTGAAGCAAAAGAGCACTACAATGGTGCTGAACAAAAATTCATGCTTAATGCTGGTGAAACTATGACATTTACAAATCTAGATGGTAAAACTGGTACTAAATTAGATATTAAAGGAAATCAAAAAACTAAATATTACATCGTATTTGATGCTAATGGAGATTGCAAAACATTCGCAGCTACTAATGGTGTATATGCAATAGTTATAAGCGATTCTAAGATTAAAATTGAGGATATCGGAACTGATAAAACAGGCTATACTGTTCATGAAGGAAAAGCATTAACACTTGAAGTTGATAATAATGGTGCTGTAACTCTTAAAGACGGAGGAACAAACGTTAATCTAAATGGTTAAACTGAATAGTTAAAACTAAGACTTAAATTTAAGTCTTTTTTTTATTTGTAAAATATTATATAATTACAATGGTGATAAATATGAATTTAATAATAGGAAGTCATGTAAGTTTTAATAATAAAAAGCAATTATTAGGTAGTGTAGAAGAAGCAATAAGTTATAATGCTAATACATTTATGATTTATACTGGCGGAGCTCAAAGTACCATGAGAAGTGCTATAAATGATGAATTAACTTATGAAGCATATAAACTGATGTTAGAACATAATATAAATGCTAAAAATGTAATAGTACATGCTCCATACATAGTTAATTTAGCTAATAGAAGTGATCAAAACAAATATGATTTTTATATAAATTTCTTATCACAAGAATTAGATAGATGTAAAACACTAGGTTTAGACAAAATAGTACTTCATCCAGGAAGTGCAACTACATGTACCAAAGAAGAAGCAATTACAAACATTGCTCATGGAATAAATTTAATATATAAAAGTACAACAAATACAATGATTCTTTTAGAAT
>SFTR01000080.1 GCA_004560915.1 bacterium
TTTAATGTTTTGAATCCCAAATTTTTAGAAGTTCTTAGAGTAATTTCTTTACTTAATGTATTCATATATTCTAAGTATGATTTTACTTTATCTCTATCATTTCTTAATTCCTCAAAAATTCTTTGTTTAAATTCTTCTTGTTTTTTAGGATTATTACTTAACTTTGGCAATATTTCTGTACTTATTTTTTGTATATCTTTTAGAAGTTCATTATCTGTTTCTTTTTGCATTCCGTCTAAAGTATCTATTAGACTATCTATAAATTTTAATATATTGTAATATTCTTTAGATGATTCAGTACTTCTTTTTATTTTATCAAGAATTCTATTTAAATCAGATATTAGTTTTAAATGTAATCCTTCTTCAGTATATACTTGTAAACCACTACTAGTTTCTAAAGAATCTATGTCTTTATTATATTTATCAATTAAGTTCTTTATAACTTGATTTACATCTTCAGTACCGTGATAATATTCAGCATAAACGCTAATTTCATTTATTAATGCAGTTAGCGTGTCTTCTTGTTTTACTTCAAACAATATCCTTTTAGGTATTTGATTTAGAATAGCTTCTTTAATAAAGTTATTTTCTAAATACTTGCGAACTTGGCTTTCATTATATGATAATTCTTTTTTAATAAGAGCTACTTTTGGGTATAATATTGGTCTTCTACGAGGATGTGGGTTGTATATTATTCCACATACTGGTAAAGTTGTGCACATTAGTTCTTTGTTTTTAGTATCTACATACCATCTTAAAGGTTCAACTTTATAAATTCTTTCACCATAGCCTTTAGCTTTATAAGTTATATATCTTGCACCATCTACTTCATATTCTTTAAATTTATCAGTTTCCACTACACGAACTTTTTGAGTTGAATATTTACTCTCTGTTGAAAATGGACTATCCTCCCATTTAAAATGATTGTCTACTGGCAATGTATATGAGTTTCCTGTGTATGTTTTATCTTTTTCTTTAATTGAATCTATTATAGTTTGGTCTTCTATTTCTGTAGCTGGAAAAAAACCTAATTCTACTATATTAGATTCATCTATGTTTTTACATATACTATTAAATTCGTCTTCAGGTAATTTTATTATTGGTAAAAGAAATTCATACCAAGTAGCTCTATGAAATACTATATTATTACGACTATAACCTTGATTCGTTACGTCCTTTTGATCAGGATTCCTATTTACAGCCATTATTATTGGACTACTAAAAGTATCTTTATCTAAAAATAATGATAAAGATGTTTTTTCTACATCATCAATGTGTTCTGATACAAATGATGGTGGTCCAAGTAATTCATCAATGTATGGTAACCTTACCTTTATACTTTCCATAATTTTATTCCCCTTTTTGAAATTGCTCTATATTATAACATATTTTCTTTAAAATTAAAAGAACTAATTAAAGTTCTTCATTTACTTTATAACTATTTATTCTTAATATCTTTTTTTGATCAGCTTTGGTAGCAATTAACATCTTATGTAGATTTATTATAATAACATTTAGTGTATTAACTATATCTTCAATGTTATCACTTGGTATATTAATACTAAATGCCGGTTCTGGTCTTACACTATAACTTCTTAATTCTTTTACTAGAGAATTTATTTCATTTAATAAAACGTTTATTATTCTGCTTTCTTGAAAGTCATTTCTATAGAGTGATTCTAGTATTCTATAAAGCTCGAAATTTACTAAGTCTCTATCTAACTTTCCACCGCTTAATTCTTTTAGCAATTTATTTTTATTATCGATTAGAGCCAGTTTTTCTTCTTCTAATGAAGTATTACGTATACTTTCTAGTATTGGATGTAGTCTTATTCTGAAATTTGTTTCATATTCTTTTAATGTTTTGAATCCCAAATTTTTAGAAGTTCTTAGAGTAATTTCTTTACTTAATGTATTCATATATTCTAAGTATGATTTTACTTTATCTCTATCATAAGTATGATTTTACTTTATCTCTATCACTCGTTAATTCTTTTAATATTCTTTCCTTTATTTCTTCTTGTTTTTTAGGATCATTACTTAACTTTGGCAATATTTCTGTACTTATTTTTTGTATATCTTTTAGAAGTTCATTATCTGTTTCTTTTTGTTGTCCTTCTAAAGTATCTATTGAGTCTTCAATAAGTTTTAATATATCACAATATTCTTTACTTGATTCAGAACTTCTTTTTAGTTTATCAAGTATTCTATTTAAATCAGATAATAGTTTTAAATATAGGCCTTCTTCAGTATATAGTGTAAGTCCACTTTTTGATTTTAAACTTTCTAAATCTTCATTATATTTTCTAATTATATCTCTTATTATTTCATTAATATCTTCTGTGCCGTGATATTGTTCTTTATAGGTTCTTATTTCTTTTAATAACTCAGTAACTTCGTTTGTTTGTGGTGGAAGTTTTTCTTCTTGTTTAATATGATTTAATATAGCTTCTTTTAAAAAGTTTCCCTCGAGGTATTTACGAACTAAACTATCATTATAAGATACCATTTTTATGCTACAAAGTGAATCATATATAATGCCACTTACTGGTAAATTTGCACATACCAGTTCACTTTTTTCAGAATCTATATGCCAACTAAGAGGTTCTATTCTAAAAAGATAAGACTTACTGGTTCCTAGATCTCTATAATCTATATATCTTTCACCATCTATTTCATATTCAGGAAAACTTTCTAAGTCCACAATACGTTTAGCTACAAACTCTCCTTTATTTTCATCTTCTACTTTTTTTCCGCCTTTATAATAGTTACCTACGGGAAGAGTATATCTATTTCCTGTAAATTTTCTTTTACATTGTCTTAATCTTTCTTCTTCGTTTATATCTTTGACTATTGTTGATGGAAAACAACCGAATTCAACTATATTATCTTTATCAGTTGTTTTAGTAATTTTTTTAAAATCTTCTGGTGATAATTTAAGTATTGGAAGCAAATATTCATACCAAGTTTTATATTCTACTACATTTTCATCATTATATTTTCTTTTTTTATAACTTTTATTTATTTTTATTAGATGATTTGGACTCTTATATATAAGCATTATTGTAGGAGCTTTTTCTTTAAATCTATTCCTGTCTTTATCTAGCATGTTTGATAAGTCTGTTTGTTTTGCATTGGATAAAGAGCTTTGAACAATTGGACTTTCCCAACACTCGTATGTCGTTTCTTCTACATATGGTAATCTTATACTGATGTTTTCCATAGATTTTCCCCCTTTTATCGAAATTGATTTGTATTATAGCATAGTTTAATACAAAATAAAAGAACTACGTAGAGTTCTTATTTTAGTTCTTTTAGGTATTCGTGTAGTTCTTCTGCGACAGTTTGTGGTATTATCTCTGATAGTTCATAGACAGTTGCTTCTTTTATTTTAGAGACACTTCCATACTTTTTGATTAGTTTTTTACGTCTAACTTCACCAAGACCATTTATATTATCAAGTACACTTTGTATACTTCCTTTACTTCTTATTTCTTTATGATAATTAATAGTAAATCTATGTACTTCTTCATCTATTCTACTAAGTAGTCTAAATACATTTGATCTTTTATCAATATTTATTATTTCAAATGTATCTCCATCAACTATTGCTTCTGGGCTATGATGGTCATCTTTTTTAACACCTATTACTTTTATATTAAGCCCTAGACTATCTAGAGTATCAAGACAAGCATTTATTTGATTAGTACCACCATCTACGATTATTAAGTCGGGTTTTACTAGTTTATCTTTTAGTACTCTAAAGTAACGTCTGTAAATTACTTCTTTCATTGATGCGACATCATCATTCTTATCAAAGGATAGTTTAAACTTTCTATAGTTCTTTTTAGAAGGAAGTCCATCTATAAATGTAACCATACCTGATACTGTGAAAGCGCCAAATAGATTTGAATTATCAAATGCTTCGATTATATGAAGATTATCAAGTTTTAATAAATCTTTTAGTTCATCATTTGCTTTAGCAGTAAGTTCTTCATTACTATAGATTAGCCTTATTTCTTTATCATATTGTTCTTTAGCATTGTTATAAGCCATGTCAAATAGTTTCTTTTTAGGACCTTTTTTAACTACGATAGCTTTAGTATTTATTATGTTACTAAGAAGTTCAGTATCTATTATTTCAGGAACTATTATTTCTTTTGGTACTATGTTTCTTTTACCATAGAAGGAAGCTATATAATACTCTAAAGTTTCTTTTATATCATTAATGACTGGTATTATTTTATAGTTATTACCTACTAGTTTACCATTTCTAATGAAGAATATTACTATACTTATATAACCATTATCAAAATAATAATTTATTACATCTCTATTAATATTATCATCAAGTTCTACGATAGATTGATTACTAAATACAGTTTTCATATAACCAAGTTCATCTACCAGTTCTTTACATACTTCGTAGTTTAGATTTTCTGAGTTTACTTGTATTTTTTCATTTATTTTATCTATAAGTAGTTTGTCATTTCCATTTAATATAGAAAGTATTTCTGTTTTGATTGGTGTAATATCTATATCTTTATGTTCACAGTATCCAAGACATTCACCTATATGATAATAAAGACATACTTTTTTAGGCATAGTATCACATTTCTTTAATGGATAAAGTCTATTAAGTAGATTAACTAATCTTCTGGCTGCATAAACATTCGGATAAGGCCCAAATAAATGACTAGACTTCTTGTTAATATTAATCTCTCTTTTTACTAGTAAACGAGGATATTTTTCATTAGTGAATTCTATATATGGATAACTCTTATCATCACGTAATAATATATTATACTTTGGATCATACTTTTTGATTAAGTTTATTTCTAGTATGAAAGCTTCTGTTTCTGAGTTAGTTACTATATATTCAAAATGATCTATTTCACTTACTAGTTTCTTAGTTTTTCCTGTTACTCTACCAGTAAAATAGCTTTTTAAACGATTAAATAATATTTTAGCTTTACCTACATATATAACAACATTATCTTTATTATACATAAGATAACATCCACTTTTTTTAGGTACGTTTGCTAGTTCTTTATTAAATTTAATAGCCATAATATGCCTCCTTTGTTATTTTACCAAATTTATTATTAAAAATGAATGTTTGATTTTATTTTTAATTAATAATATAATTATGTCATGGAAAAGTTAAGTGAAAGTTTTATTGAAGTTAAGAAATCTAAGTTTATTGGACTTATGTATAGTGTTAATTCTATTGACGAAATAGATAGGATAATATCTAGTCTTAAAGAAGAGCATAAAAAAGCTAGACATATAGTCTATGCTTATAAAGTTAGTGGTCAAGAAAAGAACTATAGTGATAAAGAACCTAGTGGTACGACTAGAGGTCTACTTGACTTAATACATTATAAGAATTTAGATAATACATTAATAGTGGTAGTTAGATACTTTGGAGGAACACTTCTTGGAGCAGGGCCTCTTACTCGTACTTATACTAAAGCTGCTAGTAGTTTAATTAAAGTTAATTAAAAAATAGTGATCCGAGTATCTTCACTGCTTTTTTTATGCCTTTATTCATGAACTTTTCAATAAACATACCTGTGTTATATCCAGTATTACTTATAGCGTTAGAATAATCTATTCTTTCGTTTGTGATATAACTTTCTAGTTTTACATTCTTTCCTTCAGCAATATCTTTTTCGAACTTCTTAACTGCTTCTTCTGTAAGAGTTGTTTTAGTATGAACTTTATATTCATAATAACCTGCTTCTCCACTAATATATAGAATTAAAAAAACTATAAATAGAAATATCATAATAATTAGAAAATAATTTCTACTAGATTGTTCCTCTTCCATTATGACTCCTTTATATAATCACTAATTATTTTAGCAAGTACTTCCATAGTATTATTTACTTCTTCTAGAGTTGAATCTATACCACCTATTTTAATTAGTATTATTTTGTTATTTAAGTCTTGGTTATAACTTATATCTTCTCTTAGAGTTACTCCTCTACTAATACCTTTATATTCATTATTTAGTCTAGTATTTAAGTTATCAGCAATTAGTTTATTCTTTTTATAGTCTTTGTTAGAGGCTCCAATAATAAACAAAATTCTAGCATACTTCTTATTATCTTTTTCATATAAAGTATATTTATGTCTTAAGGAGTCTCTATGAATATCTAATATTAACTTATAATCTTTAGTTAAATTTTTTTCTAGATAGTATCTACTTGCTTTATAACTATCAGTATACTTAAGCTTATTTTTGGATAAATACTCTTTCATACTAGAAGTTTCTATATAAGAATCTATATTATAATTCTTTAAATATTCTTTTAAGATCTTGGATGCTAAAGTTACATCTGGTATTATAGAATAATCACTAGTATAAGGCAAATTATACTTTTCAGTATCATGCGTATTATAAATATAAACTTTATTATTAGAGTTAATACTTATACTTTTAGATATTTTTAAATCATTTATATCTATTATTTTATTTAAAGATTTATATACCACTTCAGTCTTAAACTTTTCAATATTTATACTCTTATTAGAATATTTATCTTCTATATCTTTAGTAATATTTTCTATAAAATTAGAATTCTTAATGATGAAATAATAACTAAATATAAGTAGAGATATTAGAGTTATTTTTAATATCTTATTTTTTAAGTTTCCAGTATTAAATCTATTCATTTAACCTCCTTTTTATTAAATATATAATGTTTTATCTATAAAAAATGTCGAAAAACTTTTAAATACATTGATTTTTTCTAAATTATTTGATAAACTTAAATAGATTTTTAAGGGAGGTGGAATAATGCCTAATATTAAGAGTGCT
>SFTR01000081.1 GCA_004560915.1 bacterium
ACATCAGTTGCTATTTGATCAAGAGTAGCAAAGTTACCTTCACTAATACCAACTACTGCTTCAGTAATGCCTATAACATCTTTATCTTCAAGTTCAAATTTTTCACTTTTACATGCCTTAAGAACAGAATCAACTACTATGCTAGCTAAATCATCACCTTCTTTTATGATAGGTGTTCTAATTCCTCTAACAACTGTTCCTACATCTCTCATAAATCACACTCCTACTTTATAATCATATCATAATTTCTAGTATTTTATATTTAAATTACACTTTCTTTACAAAATAAAAAGCACATACGTGCTATTTTAAGAATTTATATTTTCCTATAACAGGTAAATCTTTAGATTTTCCACTATTTGCTCTTATAAGTCCAACTACAGTAAGTGCAATAGAGATGCAATATAAAGTATATGATACGAAGTTAACCCATACTGGAGTTTCTTCACTCATTAAATATTTCTTAGTAAACATTCCATACAATACTTTAGAAATAACCACAGATATTATCCATAATAATGTTAAATTAGTTCCTTCTTTAATATGATAATCTACATATTTAGATTTACTTCCTAATTTATTAATATATTTAAAATAAAGAGCAACTAATGGTATATAACATAATGTTGCATACAACTTATATTTTTTTACTTCTTCTGTTCCAAAGTAACTAGTATAGTCAGTAGTATTTATAAGTTTATTAACTGCACCTATAGTTTTATCACTAAAGTCATCTTGTGGTTTAGTTGTAGTGTCATCAGTAAGAACACCTTTACTTTCGGTAATATCATTTGAAAACTCTATCATTTCCATAGGATCAGTTTTTGTTTCTACTGGATTTTCTCCAGCAATTGGTGTTGATTGAACTGTTGCTTGCATAACTGGTGTATTATTAACTTGTCCATTAGATTGTGGAGTTTGATTAGTATTTTGCTCTGTATTCATATTAATTACCTTCCATTCTTATTAAATTATAACATAGTTTTTATAATAAAAGAAATATTTATTTGAAAATAGTTATAATAATGATATAATAAATCTATAAATAGTAGGGAGTTTTATTTATGTATTGTAAAAAATGTTATAGAAAAGTAGACCTAACTTGGGCACGTTGTCACTGCTGTGGAAACCCAATAAATCAAGAAAATGTAACTAATGATGAAAATATGATTAAAAAACTCAAAAAAGAAGAAAATGAGTCAGTAATAATATATGTAGTATTTTACTTAATAAATTTATTTGCTATGTTTGCATTCACAAGTTATAAATTTATTTTCTTTCTAGGAGCATTAGCTACATTAGTTACAGGATTTATAAAATATCCAAATAATAATATAATGAAAACTATATTTGTAATATCTATAGTTTTATTAGGAATGCTAGCAACAGCCATTTTCTTCTTTATGTATGTTTGCCTAGGACTAACAAGAGTATGTTTAGAGATAGACAATCCAGGAGTTTAATATGTTCAATACAAAAATACCACTATATGGTATATCAATTCTATTAGCTCTTATATGTAATATAATAGTTTCAATAATTCTATTTAGAAAGTATAGTTTCAATAAAAATGAAATAATTGGTGTAATATTATATGAATGTTCAGGTATTGTTATAGGAGCAAAATTATTATCTTATATACAAAATTATAAATATTATACAGAATTTGACTTTTTTAAAGTAGGACTTTCTTCATATGGAGCAGTCTTTGGAGCAATTATTCTTATCATATTATTTGCTCTTCAATTTAAAAAATCAATAAAGGAATTATTATATATATTTATGCCATCAATACCATTAATGTACTCTATTGGAAAATTAGGATGCTTTATAGCTGGATGTTGTTATGGTATAGAATATAATGGTCCATTTAGTGTTATATATAATTATTCCCTATCAGCCCCTAAAAATACACCACTATTCCCTATTCAATTAGTAGAATCAATATTCTTTATTATAATATTTATTTATATGATTAGAAAACACATAAAAAATGAATTTGATGATAAAACACTAGGTATTAGTTTCATACTATGTGGACTATCAAAATTCTTACTAGACTTCCTAAGAATGAGTCATAAAAACATAATAATATCATTAAATCAATACATAAGTTTATTCTTTATAATCATCGGAATAATTATATTAATTCATAACAAAAGAAAGAGTTTCACTACCAAATAGAAACTCTTTTTATATTATTGTAAATACATTATACCTGATGTACAATATTACTTAAAGTGGGTGTGATTTTTATGAACAGTTTAAAATTCAATGATAAATTTGATAGTATTATAGAAGAACCAACAAACTACTGGAAAACATTAGATGACATTCCGCAAAATATAAAAGATTTTATTAATAAAACATCAGACTCTATACCATTTTATAATGAAAATGATAACTCTTATTATTGTCCTTTACATATGGAAGAACTCACAAAAGAATATAAATGTCCTAAATGTTCTAAACAATATACAATTAAAGATAAATTAAAAAATCTAAGTGCTTATATATATTATTATGTATTTGATATTAATGATAATAATATATTACTCTATTTATTACATGAAGATATAAGTTATTTAAATGTAGCAACTTTCTATCCATATAAACAAAGTAAAATAAGTATTAAAAGCATATATCAAATCTTACCAACTAAAATTATAAATATAAAAGAAAACAAACATATTACTTATAAAGAATTAGAAGAAACAATCACAAGATTTAGAAATACAACAGAAGAAATAAATGATAAAGATTTTGACTTATTAGATGAATATGTATTTAATACATTTGAGCATCAATATTTATATACAGATAATCTAAATGATTTAAAGAACACTACTCTATATAAATATAGTAGTATATGGACACTTAAAGATTATCTTAAAGATCATTATTTCTGTCTATCAAGTATAACATTCTATCCAGTATACTATAAAGAATTTGAATATCTTCTAAAATTAAAATTATATGATTTAGCTATTAGTAGTAGTCCTGATATAAAATATAAAGGTAGTTTTAAAAGTACATTTGGTGTACAAAAGAAATATTATGAATTTATGAAAGAAATAAATATAGACTGCCTCGAATTAGAAGCATTAAAACTATATCCTACAACTGACCTAACTACACTAGACTTCATAAAGAATAATCTTAGGCTAATAGAACTAATATTAAAATATGTTAGTTTAGACAAAATACTTGATTACTTCAAAAAACAAAATTTAACTTTAAATAATCTACATGAATATGGTGACTACATAAGATGTTGTGAAGAAATGAAACTAAATATAAAAGACCATTCTATTCTATTTCCGAATAACTTTATTGAGAATCATGATAAACTAACAAATGAAATAATAATATCAAAAGATCCACTTACTAATAAACGTATTAAAAATCTCTCTAATATTCTTATGTTAAATAAATATGAAGATGATAAATATATCATTTTTCCAGCTAGTAGTATAAATAGTCTTATAGATGAAAG
Source organism: bacterium (assembly GCA_004560915.1). Next base: position 3,497 of record SFTR01000081.1, read on the forward strand.
TTCACAACAATCAAACTGTGTAAGAACATATTGTGATATGGTAAGTAATAATGAATGTCAAATATACTTTATGAGATATAAAAATAATATTAAGAAATCTTTTGTTACCATTGAAGTTAGAAATAACAAAGTAGTACAAGCAAAAACAAGATTTAATGAAGAAGTACCTGAATATATTATGAATATAATTATGAAGTGGGAAAAAACATTAATACCATTAATCAATGAATAATATTGTAAATCTACTTAAGGTGATGTACACTATACGAAAGAGGTGACTTTATGAAAAATTTTACTCTTATTAAAGAAAGCAAAGAATGGATAGAATTTAATAATTACTATATGAGTTATAACATATTCGATCAATTAGATTTTTTTAGATTAGAAGACATACATACTAATATATTAAAATCAATATTCATAAAAGATAATCCATATAATTTAGGCACTTTTCCATTAAAAAGATTACTAGAATTATTAATAAGTAAAGATAATTCTAAAGTAAAAATCAATATTAAAGAATTAGATAAATATGAAATAGAAAATCTTTACGTTTACTCTCAAGTAGTTTTAGATAAGAATAATAAATTAGACTTACTTATAGAATTTACTATTAATAATAAAAAATATAATATTATATTAGAAAACAAACTTCTATCTACAGAACATGATAATCAATGTCAAAGATATTATAACTATTACAAAGAAGAAAATAATAAAGACACTAACTATATATTTGTATTCTTATCATTAGAAAAAGAACCTAACTTTATAGAAGTTGATAAATATATATGCATTAATTATCAAGAACTAATTGACTCAGTAATTGAACCTTGTAATAACAAATATAATACTAAAATAAATAATATTATTAGTTTAGATTGTTACTTATCTAGTTTCACTAAGCTATTTGATTATATAGGTTTATCTAATGAAAAAATCACCATACCAATCACAAAATATGGAAAAGAATTAACACAAAACCTAGAACAAAAATATGGAGATTTACTAGTAGATATTCTTAAAAATAATAATGAATTCTACAAAGAAAATAAAAAGATATTACTTATCTATTATTATAATCTATATAAACTTTCAAATGATAACGAAACAAAAAATCTAATAAAAAAAGAAATTTTAAAAATTAAATGCACCTTCAATGGTATAAATTATAGTTTCAAACAATGTAGTTTAAAAATAATAGAATATCTATTTAATAACAAAGTTATAAAAGATAATAATGATTTAATTAAACTAAATAAATGCTTACTTGATAAGAATTATTTGATAGCTACAACA
>SFTR01000082.1 GCA_004560915.1 bacterium
AACACACTACTAAAATTCCTAGTAAAACCCATAATACTTTATTATCTTGATTACGTCTTACTTTTCCCATATTTTTTAAACACCTTCCCTCGGCTTTTTAATTATACTATATTTTATTCTATTTTTCCACTATTCCCATAATTTCAAACAATTTGTCTTGATTCCATATTGGAATATTTAGTTCGATTGCTTTGTCTCTTTTACTTCCTGGAGCTTCTCCAACTAGTACTACATCAGTCTTTTTACTTACTGAATCACTTGTAAGTCCTCCACGTTCTTCTATGAATTCTTTTATTTCATCACGACTAATATTATCAAATGAACCAGTTATTACGAATCTTTTATCTTTGAAGTTTTCATCTTCTATCATCTTTTTACCATTATATGTCATATTTACTCCAAGTTTTCTTAGTTCTTCTATTTCTTCCATATTTTTTTCATCTTTGAAGTAGTTAACAATATTTACTGATAAAGTTGGTCCGATATCTCTAATAGTTGCTAATTCTTCTTCTGTTGCGTCAATTAGAGAATCTATAGATGTGTAATATTTACATAGAAGTTTTGCTGTTTTAGCACCTATTCCATTAATACCAAGAGCAAATAATAATCTATCAAGTGAATTTTGTTTTGATTCTTCTATACTTTTTAGTATTGCATCTACGCTTTTACTTCCATAACCTTCTAGTAGAGTTATTTCTTCTTTATGACTACTTAGTTTATAAATATCACTGAATTTCTTTATGTATCCGTAGTTAAAGAAATCTTCCATTATTCTATCTCCAAGTCCTAGAATGTTCATAGCACCTCTTGATACAAAGTGAATTAAACCTTCTATTTTACGGGCTGGACAATGAATATTTTCACAGAAATAGTCCACCATACCATCTTTTTGTACTAACTCACTTCCACACATTGGACAGTATTTGATCATTTCAAATGGTCTTTCTGTTCCATTTCTTCTTTTTAATTCTACTCTATCTACTGCTGGTATTACGTCTCCTGCTTTATAAATATAAACATAATCTCCTACACGTATATCTTTTTCAATACAATAATCTGCATTATGAAGTGTTGCTCTACTGATAGTACTTCCCATTACTCTTACTGGTTCTAATACAGCATTTGGAGTTATTTGACCAGTTCTTCCTACTGTAAATATAATATCAGTTAATTTAGTAAGTACATGTTCTGGTGGAAACTTGTATGCAGTTGCCCATTTTGGAACTTTCGCAGTGAATCCTAATTCTTTTTGTTGTGCTATATCATTTACTTTAATAACGATACCATCTATTTCATATGGAAGAGTATCTCTTTTTTCAGTCCATTCTTTTATAAAAGATAAAACTTCATCAACATTTTTACATAATCTTATATTTGGATTAACTACAAAACCTAATCTTTTCATATACATTAATGTTTCATAATGTGTTTTAAATGGTGTTTCTGGATAATGATAAAGAAATACTTCTAAACCTCTACTAGCAGCTACACTTGAATCTAATTGTCTTATTGAACCTGCTGCTGCATTTCTTGGATTTTGAAATAAATTTTCTCCTTTTTCTTTTTGACGCTCATTTAATTTATTAAAACTTTTTTTACTCATATATATTTCGCCACGTATATCTAAATCAACTTTTTCTTTTAATACGTGAGGAATTGATTTAATAGTTTTAACATTATGAGTTATATCTTCTCCAACTACTCCATTACCACGAGTAGCTGCTCTTACAAATACTCCATCTTTATATTCAAGATTGAAAGCTAGGCCATCTATTTTAAGTTCACAAACATATTCATGATTTGGAAATACTTCTGATATTTTTCTATCAAAATCTCTTATTTCTTCTTCATTAAATACATTTCCTAAACTCATCATAGGCACAGCATGAGTAACTTTTTTGAATTCAGAAATTATTTCTCCACCTATTTTTCTAGTTGGTGAGTCATCCCTTACCCATTCTGGATGTGAAGACTCTATTCTTATTAATTCTTGCATTAATCTATCATATTCTGCATCTTCTACACTAGGTTTATCTAACGTGTAATACTCATATGCATATTTATTTAATAAATCTATTATTTCATTCATTCTGTCCATTCTAATCACCTAATATTATTATATAACAATTACTAAATTATATAAAGAAAAATGTTTTTTGATAAATAAAAATGACTATTTCTAGTCATTCTTAGGTTTTAAAGTTAATTTTGAATTTTCTTCTTCATTTAAAGTTATCATAGGAGTTATTTCCATATCTTTTGTATGATCTGCAATAAATCTTTCATAACAAGAACATACTCCTAATCTAGTTTTATGTTCAAGTAGACCATTTTTATATTTTGTTTTCCAATCACCATCTAATAAAGATATATTTATTAACTCATTTTTCCATAAAAGACTGTTTGCTATTTCTGCTTCTTTTTTAGCTTCTTCGAATGTATCAAACAATTTATATACTGTTTGTGCATGACTTGCATTACCACTAGCGTCTCTTGTTGGTTTTATAGGTGTTTCATGATATTTAACACCACTACCTAAATCAAATTTAAATCTTTCATATCTTGTGAATGGAAAGACTACTTCATGTGTTACTACTGGTTCACTAGTATAATAATAGCTTACTTTAGAATCTGTAACATAACATTTAGATACAATATATCCTTCAGTTTCATCATCATAGCCATTATTATAACCTCCACTTATTGCTAATCTTTCTACTGCATATTTAATTGGATATCCTTTTTCCATAACTTTCCTCCCTGTTTGGTATTGTTATTATAACATATCTTTAAATAATATGCATTTATATTGTTTTTATCCATTCTTTTATTTCTTCTTCATCTATTCTTTTTAATGTTTTACCACTTACAAAGTTAATATTTGGATATTTTTCTTTCATATGTTTTAAACTTCCTGCTATAGTTGAGGCACCTGATGTTACATAAACATAAACATTCTTGTTAGTTAAATCATTTTCTTCAATAAATGTATCAATGATAGTTGGTTCTTTTCTAGAATTTTCATCTTCCATTTCAATAGTTGATCTACTTTTTTTATTAGTCCAATCTAAATCTTCACTTGTATACTTTTGTACAGGTTCTATTTCAAATAGATCTGCGTTTAAAAATTTTTAGCAATTTGTTTTGCTACGTTGTCAGTATAACCTTGTGCTGAATAATATACTACTAATACTTTACTATCTTTCTTAATTTCATTGTTTTCATTTTTTATATCAATTTGTCTTTTGGTACATATTGCTCCATAAAAAATTAATATTACTGCAAAAACAATAATAATTCCCAACAAGATTCTCTTTTTCATAATGTCATCCCTTCATAATATTTACACTACAATTATAAGACTTGTATATTACTTATGGTCGATACTTTTTTTCATAAAACTCATTAAATATGCAAATAAAAAGCAAAACTTAATTGTCTTGCTTAATTACTCATTATTAGAAATTTCTACATATTCTTTTATCCATTCTTCAAGTTTATTAGCATCTTGATATTTATCTATATCATCATCAGAGTTTGGATCTAGATAGGCTACTATGTTTCCTTCTTTTATTATAATTATAGAAGGAGCATACTTTATCTTTTTATAAAACTTAGTTTTTTTAAATTCTTTAAATGAGATTGATAAGAAATCTATTTTATATTTACTCATAAATTCTTTAAATACATCTTCACATGGAACTTGAAATGCACAATAACTATTATATGAATACAATATATAGTTTTCTTTATCTAATGTGGATAACTTATCATTAGATACATTTATAAATTCTCCAGTATTATAATATTTTTTATCTATAGTTATCTTTTCATTAGTTTTATTACATCCAGTAGTAAAAATTATCAATATACAGATTATTAAATAGTATATTTTTTTCATTATTTTATTTCTGTTAAATTATCAAAGTCTATATTATGATAATTAACTTTCCAAAAATCATATGTTGTTTTGCCATTTTCTTCTTTTTTTATTTGTATATTGTTTTTACCATTATAGAACCAATAACCACCTGTATTATAAATTTTATTTTCATCCCATCCAAGTGATACTAGAAGATTTTTTGTCATTCCTGCATATCCTCCACCACCACACATCAAGAATATATTTTTATCTTTTGGAAATAAATATTCTAAAATTTCTATAGATTCTTTGTAGTTTGCTTTGTATGTACCATCATCACTCATTGTAAATAATGTTTTTCCTTTATAGGAATCTCCGACTGCTTCTGGTAAACCTTTTACTTCTGTTAGGTATGGATATGGAACAACTTCAAATCCTTTTATTATACCAGATAGGTGTGAGTCTCCTCCGATTGCTTCATAATTTCCTGGGTCTACAAGCATTCTCATATCTCTATAAACTGAGTCAATACGATTTAAATATTTATCAATTGTTTCTTCATTAACATTTTTGTCTATTCCAAGTTGTCCTCTTTCTCCACCTGTAACTTCAGGTGTTGGAAGTGGTTCAAGTTTTTCATACTTAATACTTACTAACACTCCAATAGTAATTCCTATAACTAAGCTAACTATTATAGCTATAATTAATTTTAAATTTTTTTTCATTTTTTCCTCCTCATTGCATTTTAAATTTAACATATGAGGTCTTTATTTACTATAACTTTAAGGTTGAGTTTCTAAACAATTAGTTTAGTTGATTATTTCACATTTACCATTATGGTCTTTAAAATAATCTTCTATATGTGCAATTACTTTGTTAGCATCCCCCATTCCTTCAACGTCAGTGTGATTACTTATGA
>SFTR01000083.1 GCA_004560915.1 bacterium
TTCAGTTGGATAGAACTTCTTATCTTTTAAACTTACATATTTTCTTTCTTCTAAAACACTTATTATTTTAGCATATGTACTTGGTCTTCCTATACCTAGTTTTTCTAATTCTGCGATTAGTTTAGCTTCTGTATATCTTGATTTAGGTTCAGTAAAGTGTTGTATCTTATCTACTTTAGATGCAACTATTACTTTAGATTTATAATTAGCGAAGTCTGGAAGTATTGTATCTTCTGAATCTTCAAAGTCTTTATATACTTTTAAGTATCCATCAAATACTAATACTGATCCATTTGCTCTAAAGATATAATCATTATTTTCTAAGTCTACACTAGTTGCTTCTACTTTAGCATCTGACATCAAAGAACTAAGTGTTCTTATATATATTAAATTATATAGTTTAAATTCATCAGGCTTTAAGTATTTCTTAATAGACTCAGGTGTTCTTAAGATACTTGTTGGTCTAATTGCTTCGTGAGCATCTTGTACATTTTCTGTCTTCTTAGATTTTTTCTTGTAGCCTACATATTCTTTACCATAATTCTTTTCTATATATTTTTCAGTATCATTTACAAATAAATCAGATAATCTTATTGAGTCTGTTCTCATATAAGAAATTAAACCAACTGTTTCATTACCAAGAGAAATTCCTTCATACAATCTTTGAGCTATGCTCATTGTTTTTGATGCTGGATAACCAAGACGAGTTGATGCCATTTGTGTAAGTGTACTTGTTGTAAATGGTAACTTGCTTTGTTTATTTTTTAATTTTTTGTCTACTGAAGCAATATTATATGCATTTGAAAGTGAAGCAATAATATCATCTGCTTCTTTAGAAGATTTAACTTCTATGTCTTTACCCTTATATTTTTTAAGTTCTGCTTTAAAGTCTTTAAAATCTGCTTCGATTGTATAATATTCTTCTGGAATAAACACTTCAATTTCACGTTCTCTATCAACTATAAGTTTTAATGCCACACTTTGTACTCTACCAGCACTTTTGCCATCTGTTTTAGATTGCATTAACTTGCTTAATCTAAATCCTATAATTCTATCAAGTATTCTTCTTGATTCTTGACTATGTACTAGGTCTATATCAATCTTTCTAGGATGAGTAAAAGCTTCTTTTATAGCAGGTTCTGTTATTTCATTAAATACTACTCTACTATAGTTATCATTTTTTATATCAAGTGCTTCTTTTAAATGCCAACTAATTGCTTCTCCTTCACGGTCTGGGTCGGTTGCTAATATAACATTATCACTAGATTTAACTTCTTTTTTAAGTTCTCCAACCAGTTTAGTTTTGCCTGGCATTAATTTATAATTTGGTTTAAAATTATCTTCTAAGTCTACACCTAATCCATATTTACCAGTTGTTGCAAGATCACGAATATGGCCTTTAGAAGATAATACTTTATAATCTTTTCCTAAATATTTTTCTATTGTTTTACTTTTACTTGGACTTTCTACGATTACTAGATTCTTCATATTTCTCCTTATCTTATATTATGTCTTTCCCTTTAAATAATATTATACATTTAAAATAAATTTGTCAAGCAAACAAAAAGAGTTCATTTAAGAACTCTATACACATTCTATGAATGTATCATTTAAGCATCTTACCGCGCATAAGCAATTGCAATCCATTGTAAATAATGAGTCTGTACTTACATAAGGATAAAGTGATGTAGTGTCTGGATTGTTAGCTAGTACTCTAAATGTACAACAACATCCATCAATTTTTTCTACTCTAAATACACTACTAGTAGTATCTGTTTCACTTCTACTAACTGGCATACTAAATGGTGTACCATTTCCTGCACAAGTATATAACATTATTGGACGAGTATTACAAATAACACAATTTGTTCCGCCACCTAATGCAGGTCTATCACAAGAAAGTAAACAACTATCTGGACAAGCATTAGATTGTAAAACATTGATAACTTGCAAAATTTCCATTATACAATTATCACATTTATTGCAATTGTTATTATCATTATTATTATTACACATATAATCCACTCCTTTATTTCTATTCATTAATATGGTATGAATTATAGTGTTTTTTAGTTACATTATTTACCTATTATTTAGTATATATTGGAGTTAAATTTTTGTATTTTTCTGGGACGTTTAGAACTGTTACTAGTTTGTTATTCTTAATTATATAAATATAATTATTATAAACAGTAATTCTATGTTTGTTTTTGTATGCTAAGTAGTCTAAGAATTTTCTAAAGTCACCATCATATTGATAATTATAGTGTCCTTTCATTCTAGCTTGTCTATAGTTATATCTTGTGTTTCTTACTCCTACCCTCTCTCTTATTCTTTTCTTTCCGTGTCTAGTTACTCTTTTCATAAATTTAACTCCCTTCTTTTAATATCCTAGTTTTTGAATTTCATCTACAATTTCATCATAACTTAGTGATAAAATATCATCCACGTTTTCACTTACTTCATTTAAAATATCACTTATTTTGCTTATACCATATTCTTCCTTGAAAATATCTCTTGTATCTAACCATAATTTTTCTAATGTATCCATAAGAGGATATGCATTTTCTTTATTCTTCAGCGATAGAGAAAGACAATCATATTCATATAGTCTTGTGATATTATATTCACCAATTGCTTTTCTTAAACGTTTTAAATATTTCTCATTTAATATTTCATATTCATCTTTATTAGTGTATTCTAAGTAGGATTCTACTATCTTATCAAATATATTTGATTTTTCTTTTTTCATGGTTACTCCTTAATTATTATTTATATTTCCTAATAGTTCTATTATAGATAAATCATTTATTTCATCTTTTTTAGTTTCATATACTTTTATAATTCCTTTTACTAGATTATTAGTTGTATATTTCATATTGAATCCATGTTCTAACCAAAGTATTAGTTTTATAAGTGTGTCTGTTAGTTTTAATGAAATATCTTTATCATTTGTTTCTTTCATAAGTAATGAATATGCATATAGATAAAGTATGTTTGAGCTTCCTAGATCATTATAATATTTAAGTATTTCTTCTTCACTTAAAGTATTTTTTGTGTCATATACTTCTTTTCCATTTATAGTTATGTTTGTTATTTTGCTTGATTTTTTTTCATAGTTTCCTCCTTTTGATGGCATCATTATATCATGCGATTTTTCTTATTGTGTTAAAATTAAGTTTTTTCTCCTTTCTTTGACACCTAAAGTATATCATTAAGTTTTCTCTATCTTGTGCTAAATTAGATTTTCTTAATAAAAAAAGCACTTTTTAGTGCTTGGTAGTGTTGAATTTAATTCGTTACTAATAATATTGTAAAAAAAAATAGAGAACTATTTCTAGTTCTTATATACTTAATTTTAGTTCTTTTACTTGTTCTTTAGATAATTTATTGAATTCAAGACTTCTTATTAGATTTAACACTTCTTCAGTAGTTTCTTCTTTTGATAGCTCTGTAATCATATTACTTTTAACAAAACCATTTTCTATTAGTGCATCTATACAAATCATAATTGATTTTTTTAAGTCTTCAAAGTAACTGTCTTCTAGTCTTTTTAATGTTACTTCACTTTCATTTTCTTTTACTTCAAGCATATAAACACTAGCAAAATTTCTAAGTATTTTTCTTTGTTCTATAAGACTATAATTATCTTTTGTTTTTAAGAATAATTCCATTAGTTTGTCTAAATCATCTAGTGTTATTTTAGTTTTATCTTTACTATCTGTTACGAAATGTGTTAAATATTCTCGTCTTAATTCTTCTAGTTTGCCTGTTAAAGTTGTATTTTTTCCTTTAGTAAACATTAACTCAAACTCTAAAGATGCTTCTAGATTTATGAGTGTAGCTAAAGAGATATTATTTTTACTAAGAATATCTTCTTCGTTTAATGCAAGTTCATATTTTTTATTAAATTCTTTTGCCTTAGTAGGATCTATCTTTTTTAATTTTCTTATTAAGTATTCAATACTCTCCATTACTTTAGTAATATTATCTTGAGTTTCTCTTTGTCTTTTTTCTTTCTTTTTAGGTTTTATTACTGATACTTCTACTTCTTCTATTAAAGTATTTGTATTTGAGTTTTCTCTTATTCTTTTTAAGAATGCTTCTTTTTTCTTTTCACGTCTAAAACCTGTATCAAATCTAGTTTTATATTCTTCTATTTCTTTGGGAGTTGCAACTTCATTATCAACTAATATTGTTTCAAGTCTAGCATAATTTCTATGTTTAAAGTTTTGTGTTATAGTTAATGTCATAACAATACCATTAATGCTTCTATAGTTTCTTTCTATTTCGTATTCTTTAAAATCTATTGAAGTATCACTTGCGATTGGGAAAAGACTTCCTGTTAGAATTTCTCTTCCATATATATTTCCTTCTTCATCACTAACCTTTTCGTATATTATTTCATCCCTTGAACTAATGCCATCGTAATCGTGTACTAGACTTTTATATTCTGTATCAAGTATTACGATTATTTCAGGATCTGTGATTTCAAATGATTCATCATTATCTATATTTCTTAATTATCTTCCTATAGAACGAGATATTTTAGAGTTATTTGATTCATCTATATTTTCAAAATTTTTTCCATTTTCTTTTTTTATTCTTACAATTCCAGTGAAGTATTCTAGTTCTTCTTCTTCATAATCTATGTCTTCTACTC
>SFTR01000084.1 GCA_004560915.1 bacterium
TTTTATCTTTATCTAAATCAGTATCAGTTAGTACTACTAATTGTTCTTGATAATTTTCTTCCCATTCATCATAATCTTTTCCATGACCTTCACATTGTAGATATGTTCTAATCATATTAGTTTTAATAGTTCTAATTTTTCCAAATGATGTATTTCCTGCCATATTATATAGTTTAATCATTTCATGAGCATCTACTTCACCATCTGTAATAGGTGAAAAATCATAATATTCTTCTGTTTCAAAACTTAATCTAGTATAGTAACATCTATATTGTTTTAGAACACTTTCTTCATCAGTTGAAATCCTATATATTCTATTAATAATTCTTAAGAATTCATCAGAACTTATAGTATCATAATTAGCCAATATATTAGTTAAATCATCTATCATACTCATTAAATATTTTTTAACTTCACTAGGTTCATCCCATATAAATTTATCATAAAAGTATTCATCAAATACTCCATCTATTCTTGCTATGTACATATTTCACCTCTTGGGAGTTATTTTATCATAAATAATTTTTTAGTCAAACAAAAAAATACACATATAAGTGTATTTAAACCACAGGAGTTAATTTTACTTCTCTAACATTAATTGCTTGACATCCTTTAGCAGTCTCAATCAATGTAAATTCAACTATTTCACCTTCTTTAAGTGACTTGTAACCTTCTTGTTCAATAGCTGAATAATGTACGAATATATCTTCATTTACTAATCCTTCATATTCAATAAATCCATATCCTTTGTCATTGTTAAACCATTTAACACGACCTCTACTCATTAAACTCTTCCTCCTAACTATGATACCTTTTTAACCTAAGTTTGTATTCACATTTACAATATTACCATTATTATATTAATATTATTATTTTTGTCATTAAAACACATTATTTTGTCATAAACTCACAAATTTAGCAAAATTCACAACAAAAATTACACTTTAGACACAAATACATACATTTAATGACAATTTAAACTTTAATTATTATTTAAGAGATATAATGAAATCACAAAAGGAGAGAGATGAAAGAATTAGTAGTAAATGGTATTATGAATAACATAACTAAATATTATGATTATGATAATACTAAAATTAGTGAAATTAAATATGGTATTGAATCTTTATATTTAACTATAACTAAAACAATAATAATATTTATTATATCTTTTATACTTAATATTACTAAAGAACTTATGTTATTATTTGTATTCTATAGTTTAATAAGATTAACTGGTTTCGGAGTACATGCTAAAAAATCTTGGCATTGTTGGGTAACATCACTTATAACGTTTATATTAATACCTTTGTTAATAAAATATGTAACCCTAAACAAAGAATTCATAATTATAAGTTACACAATATTCACTTTATTATTATTAGAATATGCTCCAGCTGATACAGAAAAAAGGCCATTGATTAATAAGAAGAGAAGAATAATTTATAAAGTATTAACTATATTATTAGTTATATCATATCTTATATATTCACTAATTCAAAAAGATAATATCACTATTATAAATACTCTTTATTTCTCAATACTACTTGAAACATTACTTGTATTACCGTGTACTTATAAACTCTTTGGAGTTAAATATAACAACTATAAGAATTATAAGAAGAAAGGAGGTAACTTATGAAATTATTTGCTACTGTTACTGCTGCTATTGGAGCATTCTTAGCTACTATCGCAACTGCTGGATGTATCGTTGTTTACTTAGATGAACCAGAAATGCCAGAAAGCTTATTGAAATAAAGAACGCCACAAAAAAACTAGGATTGATGATATAACCCATATAGTTGACACTAATAAAAAACACTTGTGTGATAAAATTAAGTCAACTAAGGAAGTACTTTATCATTTCCTGGTTTTTTTATTTTACATATATTTTAGTATTAAAATATTCATTTATAATTCTTTGTTCCATATGTAGATATTTACTATTCTTTAATAAAAGATTAGCCAAGTATAAGCCCAAACCCCTATTCTTACCTTTAGTAGAATAATTTTTGCTATATATTTTAGTAATATCAGTTGTACTCTTATCAAAAGTATTATCCACTTCTATAATAACATTATCTTTTTCTTTATACACATCTATATTAAGAGTTTTACCCTCACTATTTTTCATAGCTTCAATTGCATTATCAAGAACAATACCCATTATTTTACATAATGACATATATTCTTTATGATCAACCTTTTCTAAATTAATACTTACTTGTTTTGATATATTAACATTTACATTATATTTATCTTCATCAATATCATTTAATTTATAATACACAATACATTTTAAACCAGATGGTAACTTATATATATTTTTAATACCTGATGATTTAGTATTATATAATGATATTAGTTCATCTAAGGAACTATCAAATTCTTTAGTATTTTTATTCTTTATGCTTTTAAGTGCTAAAAGATTATTTAATAACTCATGCTTATATGCTCTATATTCATCATTTTTCTTTTCATATTTTGTGATTAGTTCCAATAATTCCTCAGTTTTTCTTACTTCATTGTTAATAACAAATCTATTATGTATAATTAAAGCCAAGAGAGAAATAAAGAAAATAATAAGTATTATATTATCAATATATACCTTGGATGAAAACTCAGCAACAAACTTATATGCTAAGGTAGACGCAAATATTAAACTTGATATCATAACTATCGTAGTAATAATTGGCCTATCTAATGCTTTAATTAATTTGTTTAAAAATATTTTTAGTTTCTTAATTGACAACAATATAAATGGCAATAAAACCGTTAAAAAAGAGAAACATATCTTTAATATTATATTCTTATCAAAAGACTCTAAACTAATTATCCCAGTAGGAACCAATGCAATAGAAAATAATATTTCAAATAATAATGTCAAAAAATAACATATTGTACCTTTAATAAAAACAACATTGAAATTCTCATTATATATTAAATAATAATTTATCATTATAAATACATAACTTATAAATGCTCTAGAATAACTATTATTTAAATTAGTATTAATAGTTATTAACAAACTAAAAATAATAATTATAAAGACGCTTCGAACTGAACGGAGTTTTATTTCGTTGTTATTAATCTTACCATAATTTATATTTAGAAATATTAAGGTAGATACAGAAGATAAATATAAAAGCAAATAATCATACCAATTCATATCCAGTAATCTCCTTTTTATGACTACGTGATACTAGGTAATCAGAAACTCCATCTTTAAAATATGCTTTGTTACTATTCCAATCTATTTTATCTATATTTTTAAAATTTATTAACACACCTTTATTAGAATATATAAAATATTCAGGTAAATCATCTTTTATATCTTTAATAGATATATTTTGAAAATAATTTCCATTAGATGTAACTATTTTAGTTTGTCTACCTTCTCTAATAATATAATCTATATTATTTACAGGTATAGCATGTTCAACGTTTTTATAAGTATATCTATATACTCTCTCAATACTCAACATTCTAAGACAAATATCGATATTCTCAAATATTCCATCTTCTACTGAATTACATTTACCAATAAAATCTAAAAGTTGCAATCTTTGCTTATAAACCTCATAATAAAGCGAAGTATGAGCTGTAACTATTATAATAGGACTTATCCAGTTATTACAGTCATTTCTTATGTATCTTGCAATATCGATACCATCTCCACTAGGTAATTCTAAATCCAGAATATACACTGTGTTTCTTCTTTCATCTTTAATATAATTTAAGAGTCCAGGAGAATAGTCATCAAATTCTTTAATATTAAATTCAATTTGATTACTCATCATTTTACTAATAATAGCATTAACTACTCTTTTCCTATGGGTGTTATTATCATCCACAACCACATAATTAATCATTATAGTCTCCTTTTAATACGTACACCTTAATAATACCACTCTAACCTTACATTTTCAATGAAAAGCCAAGAAAAAAAAGGATATTTCATACCCTTTATTCAAAATCACTAACTGTCATAGTATACATATTTTCAGGATCAATAGCACTTTCTTTATAATATACTTCAAAATGTAACATTGATTCATTCTCAGTATTAAGTTTAGATTTACTACTCATCGCAAATACTTCACCTTGACTAATCTTATAACCAACATTTACTAGTACACCTGTTACATTAGAATATACTGATTTTAAGTTATCATTATGTTTAATAGTTACTACTTTTCCATATACTTCACTATCTTCTACTGATATAACTTCTCCATCTAGTATAGATACTATATCAAACTCTTTAGTATCAACATAATCAACACCATTATTCTGCATATATGTATCTTCAAAAAATATTAATGAACTTTGTTGTTTCTTTTCATCAGACTCAAAGTCATAAAAATATCTTCCTACTTTAACAGTTTCTGCTATATATGGTTTAACTATATTATTATTTTGTGTCTTAACAACGGTTTTAGTATTATCATCAAATACATTATCAAGAGTATATTTAATATCACCTCTTTCAACTAAAAAAGATTTAACACCAGACACCACTAGCATA
>SFTR01000085.1 GCA_004560915.1 bacterium
CAATAAAAAAACTAGCAAGATAAATCTTTTTCTTCTTCAGTAAAATTATTAAGAGATGGATTTTGTAATAACTCATAAGCAATTCTTACAGCTGCTTTAGTATGTCTTACAAGACCACCATCACCTAAAGTAAATTCAGGATGATACTTACCAGTAGAACTAGCAGGTATTTGATAAAAATACTCAGGTAAAAGATTTAACATAGTTTTTAAACTATTTCTAATCTTTTTATCTTTTATATAACTCAATTCTTTGTTAAAAACTTCATACATAATTAATACCTCTAGAAAGAATTATATAATAAAAAAATAAATTTTTCTACTATAAATAAATAGTTTGAAAAACATATTTAATTGTGTTAAAATGAATATGTAAGATAACGGAGGATATATGAAAAAATTAAAGAAAAAATTAGATTTATTTGATAAGAAGATACCAGCTCGTAATTATTTTATTGTATTAGTTGTATCTATATTGGTTATTATAGTTTCGTTATATTTAAGAACTTTCTATTTAACATATAAAAATAATAAATTAAATACTAGTGTATTCTTAGATCAAAAAGTAAAACAAATTAATACTAAAGATGCTGATTTTGCATTAACTGAGACAGGAGATGTACTTTTATATGTAAGTTTTACTGGTAATGATGAAATATACAATAATGAAAAAAAGATGTATAGTATCTTAGAAAAGAAAGATTTATTAGATGATTTTATATATTGGAATGTAGTTGATTATGGTGATAAAACAGATTATTTAGTTACATTAAAAGAGAAATTTCCTAATATAAAAGATCAAATTACTAGGGCTCCATTACTTATATATATTAAAGATGGAGAAGCTCAAGAAGCTATGAGTAGTGAACTTAAATATATTAATTATAAAGTACTTAATAAAATGATTGAAAAGTATGAAATTGAATAGTTTCATATTTTTTTTTATTTTAATTTATGATATTATATATTTGTATACTAGGAGTGTGTAATGAAGGAGTATATTGTATTAACAATTAGTGGAGAAACATTGTTTTTTTACTTTAAGACTATTAATGATGAAGAGAGTAAACATGTTAATAGTTTAGAGTTTTATAATGCTTCATTATTCTTAACTCTTAAATATTATAAAAAGAATTATTATAAAGTTTTAGAATTATTTAAAGGTAAGAATATAAATACTCTTACTATTAAGAGACTTATTACTTTTAAATATAGTATGTATTTATTAAATGAGTTAAAAATAGAAAATTTAAAACTTGATTTTCCTTCTACGATTGGACTTGAAGATTATGAAATGTTTTTAGAAGCAAATAGTTTAAAAGAAATAGATTGTTATTATATGCCTAAATTTATTATTGATAAATTTAAAGCAAAAGGTGTTAAAGTAAATTTATATAATAAAGAAAAAGTATCTGATAGATTTATGTTACTTCAAGATGCCTTTGATTATGAAACATTATATTATAAAAAGAATATAGTTATTAAAGAAAACTATAGTACACTTCTTAATGATATAAAAGAATTCTTAAGAATTAATTATAATCTTAAATCTATACATATATATGTATTTTCTAAAGAATTAATAACTTCTATTATAGATTTAGTAAAAAGAGATGAATCTAGAAAGATAATAGTATTCTTACATAAAGGATATGATGAAGATAATTTTATTACTAATAACTTTGCTTGGTTAAAAGAATTAAATAAGAAGTGTAAAGATGAATATACTTGTGAATTTAGAATTATATATTCTAATACATTCTTATTTAATAACTTGTTTAAACAATTAACTTTTAATAATTTAAAACTTATATCATTATTATGTATATATGTTAGTTTAGTTAGTTTGATTATTATTAAATCATATGAATATGTAGAAAAGATGAGTATAGACGAACTTAATAATTCTATTAATAATGGTAGCTATGCTGCAGATAATAATTTTGAATTAGATAGATTAAATGATAAAAATAATAATAATAATCAAGATGATACTGGAGAAGATAATTCTTCTAATAATAACAATTCAAATAAGAATAATAAACCAAGTAATACAAATTCTAAATATAAGTTTGATAAAGTATTTAGTAAGCTTAAGAAGATTAATAATGAAACAGTTGGCTTCTTAACAGTAAAGGGTACTAATATTAACTATCCAATAGTACAGCATTCAGATAATAGTTATTATTTAACTAAAGATTTCTATAAGAAGAAGAGTTCTATGGGATGGGTATATATGGATTATAGAAATGATAGTGTTAACTTCAGTTCAAATAATATTATATATGGTCATAGTATGCTTAATGGTACGATGTTTGGTACATTAAAGAATGTTCTTACTTCAAGTTTTAGAAAGAATAGTGAGAATATGATTATTAGTTATGATACTCCAGAAAAAGAATATAAATTTAAGATATTTGCTGGATATAGAGTTAACTATACTACTGATTATTTAAAAACTGAATTTGAGAATAAGAAAGACTTTGATAGTTTTGTTAAACTAATTAGAGGTAGAAGTAATTTTAAAACAAATGATAAAGTAGAATTTGGGGATAAAATACTTACATTAAGTACATGTGCTGGTAATGGGGAAAAAAGATTAGTAGTACATGCAGTATTAATAAAAGAATAAAGAGAAAGGAAAAAAGAAGATGAAAAAGAAAATATTAGTAGTATTACTTCTATTAATGCCATTTATTGTAAATGCTGATGATGGTAATGGTTGTGATTATTCATTATTTGTAGAATATCAAAAAGCTGCTATGAATATAGAATATGAAACATCTTATAGTATGAAAGATGAAACATTTTCTATTACATTTTATAATATTGTAAAACATATGCATTTAAATCTTGATAATAAAGTTTATTCTCCTACTGGAACTGATTCAAATGAAGTTACTATTGATAAGTTAGAACAAGGTAAAACAATTAAATTTGCTGTTAATACTAGTGCTAAGAATACAAATTGTAATAGTAGTTTAAGAACTATCTCTATAACTTTACCATATTATAATACTTTTTATGGTTCTGATAAGTGTAGGGAATATAAAAATAAACTTACAATTTGTTCATCAAAATTCTTAGAATATAAGCCAACTGAAGATTTACTTGATAGTATGATTGAAAACTATTCTAAAACAATACCAACAGATAAACCAGAAGATCCTGATGCTAATAGAACAATATTTGATGACATAATAGATTTCACTATAAATTGGGGAATTGAGATACTATTAATTGCTGTTTCAAGTGGTGTTACAATATTCTTATTTAATGCTAAATTAAGAAAAATTAAACATGGAATTTAGTAGTAGAAATGTAAAAAAAAGTATGCTATAATTTTTAATAGGAAAAGTAGGTGAATTATGAAAAAAAGAATAAGTCTTTTACTTATAACTTTAGTATTATTTCTTGTTTTTGAGCCTAAGCTATTTGCTGTTTGTACAGATTTAGAACTTAATGATATAGCTGAAGACTTAAATGTATTTTTAGTTGAAGACCTAGAAATAATAGGGGAAAATGATAAAGTTGAACGTGAAAGAAAATATCTATATTTATTAAGTTTTGGAGAAACACTAAGTGGAAAAAAGGATAAAGTTAAAATAGAAGTAACTGATAGTGAGAATAGTAAGAAATATAATGCTACTTATGATACTTTTTATGACACATATGTTATTGGCTCTTTAATTCATTTTACTCCTAAAACTTATAATATAACAATTTATGGAGGAGATAAATCTAAGTGCCCTAATGAGAAAATTAAAGCTTTTTCATATAAAGTAAATGCTTATAATATATATAGAGATTCTGAATATTGTCAAACTCATAAGGAAGAAGATGTGTGTTCAATAGATTTCGATTCTTCAAACTTAAATGATGAAGAATTTAATAAACTTGTTAATCCAACTGTTACACCAGAACTTACTTTCTTTCAAAAAGTTTGGAATGTAATTACATCTTATTGGTATTTCGTAGTTATTCCAGTGGTAGTAATATCTATCTTCTATCTAGTTGTTATATTTATTTATAAGAAGAAAGGAAGTAAAGAGTAATGAAAAAGAAGTTAAGTTTATTATTTATATCTTTACTACTATGTTTTAGTTATGTAAATGCTGAAAGTATGGAAGATAAGGTTAGTATAAGCTCTGGTGGTAAAGAATTAGTTGGTTATCACTGGGTTCAATCTTATACAAAGAAATCTACTTCTATAAACCATGACTTTTCAAAAAGTTCTACTTATAAAGGTTTAGCCTCTGCTCAGGCAGCTTGTAAAAGACTGACTGGTAGTAGTGATCCTAATGCTTGTGTTTATTCACCAACAGTGCAAAAGTATACTTGTACACTTGATGGTGCTGATAATATGGTTCCACAAGCTTGTAGAGGTCATTTGGCAAGTGGTAAATCATGTAAAACCAAGAGTAA
>SFTR01000086.1 GCA_004560915.1 bacterium
TATAAACATGCCATTGCTATTAAAGAATAAAACTCAACCATTGTATAACTTAAATTTTTATTAGAAACATTATTAAGTTTTACTTCATTATCATTATTAACAATATTTAAAACTTCATCATAAATCTTTCCATAATCTACTTCATAACTATTACTAACTTTATCTTTAATAATATTATTTATAATAGTCTTTTCACTATTAATTTCATCAACTACATATCTTAAAACAGTTTCATTAATTCCACTATTATTAACATTAATTTTAATATCATCATTTCTTCTAATAGAACTTATTGGACTTAATTTACTAGCTCTTCTAGCACTTTTCAAAGCTGATAAATATATTGTAATTGCACTAAGTAATATAGATATAAATATTGCTAAAAATGATGTTTTAAATACAAAACCAGCACCAATAAACATATCACTAGCAAGGTAATTACATAATTTAATTAATACGAATGCTGCAAATATACCACTTAATATACCAAGAGGTACACCAATAATACCAAGTATAAACGCTTCATAAAGAACATTTTTCTTTATTTGTTTTCTAGTAGCTCCAATACTTCTAAACATCGCATATTGTTTAGTTTTCTCTGTAATAGATATATCAAAACTATTTTTAATACAAAATATAGACGTAACCATAATTATAAGTATTATAATAGCAGATATACTATATAACATATTCATAATATCATTACTAAAAGAAAAAGTTTCTAAACTAATCAAATAGAAGTTACATATTGTTTCATATTTACCTTTTTTAACTTCATCCATTACTTCATCATTAGGACCCAAGTCACCAATTTCATATCTTTCATATATCTTACTATCAACACCAAGTATACTAGCAGTTACATTAAATCTATCTTTAATAGCTTCATTAGTATACTTAGTATACACATCATATTTGCCAGTATAACTTGTTGTATCAAGTTTAGTAATAAACGTATATCCAGGTGCAGTATAAGGTTCTATCATTTTACCAGGTCTTTCAATAACGCCAACTATTTTATATGTATGAACACTTTCAGCCTTAAATTTTTCTTCATCACCTGTATATGGATTATTTTGATCTAAAGTATAGTTTTCACTATAACGTTTACCTATTTCTAAAGTTATATTATCCCCTATCTTATAGTCTATTCCTCCATTAGTTTTTAAATGTCTAGGAACTACTATTTCATCTTCATTTTGTGGAAGTCTTCCATCCATTAGTTCTATAGATAACTTATCAAATGCTTTACTATCAAAACTAACTATATGAGCATATACTTTATTAGGATTCTTACTGCCACTTAAATAACTATAACCAATTTCTTTAGTAAGATAATAATCACTTATATTTCTATTATTACTAAAATTCTTTATATCATTCGCATCTACTCTATAATAAGCATAATGAAAGTCACCAAGTTGTTTCTTTCCAAAAAGAATTATACTTTCTTTAAAACTAACAATCATACTACTAAGCGCACATATTAATGCAACTGACAAAATTATTCCAATTATAGTAACTATAGTTCTTTTTTTATTAAGTTTTAAATTTTTAATTGTAAGTTTATTAAGGATACTCATAACTATCTCTCCTTAACTATCTTTCCGTCTTCTATAGTAATAATTCTGTCAGCTACTGCTGCTATATCTAAGTTATGTGTAATCATTATTATAGTTTGTTTATATTCTTTATTCATTTTTTTAAGTAGATTAACTACTTCATCACTACTTTTACTATCTAAGTTACCAGTTGGTTCATCCGCAAGTACTATCGCAGGTTTAGTAATTAAAGCCCTTCCTATAGATGTTCTTTGTTGTTGACCTCCAGATAACTCATTTTGTAAATGCTTACGTCTACTTTGAAGTCCAAGTACTTTAAGTAATTCATTTAGTTCAAACTTATCAACTTTTCTATTATCTAACTCTAATGGAAGAAGAATATTTTCTTCAACATTTAAAATAGGTATTAAGTTATAAAATTGATATATAAGTCCTACTTCTCTTCTTCTAAATATCGCAAGGTTATCACTACTTAAACTATAAATATCCTTTCCATCAATAAATACTTTTCCACTAGTTGGAGTATCTACTCCTCCCATTAAATGTAAAAGTGTACTCTTACCACTACCAGAAGCACCAACTATTGCTACAAATTCTCCCTTTTCTACAGAAAAAGACACGTGATCTAAAGCAACTACTTTATTATTGTCTTTTCCATATACTTTAGTTAAATTATCAACTTTTAATATTTCCATAATATCTTTCCTTTCAAATACACTTACATTTTATGAAACAAAAGTGACTATAGAGTGACAAAAAAGAAATATCATAGATACTTCTTTAAATTACATTCAAAATTTATTATTCCATTAAAATCAATAGTATTAAAACTAATATTAAATTCATAATTATCATTATCTATTCTAAAAAGATCTATATCACAAGTTGTATCTAAATAAGTTAAACCATTATATGTAAACATAGTCTCACCTTCAAATAAATAGCTGTCATCTAAACATACTTCATCATTAATTTTTATATTAAATATTTTATCGATATCACTAAATATAAACCTAAATGTAAAATCATCATCTTTAATAACACCATTTACTTCTATAGCAAGTGTTTTACTTTTTTTATCATTGATTTCTATTTCTAATGGATAAAATTCTATATTTTCTTTGTCTGAATCAATGTATTTACTTATCTTAAACATATTTACTCCTTTATATCTTCCAAACTATAATCTATTACTTTGGAAAGTTCTTCAAGCGTTGTTTCTATTTGATACCCTATCTTACCAGCACTAAAGTATATCTTATCATAATTTTTAGCACTCACATCTATTATAGTTTTAAATTGCTTTTTCATTCCAACTGGTGAACATCCTCCATGAATATAACCAGTAAGAGATAAT
This sequence comes from bacterium, assembly GCA_004560915.1. The sequence continues at coordinate 2,920 of SFTR01000086.1, forward strand.
AGCTCTTTAGACTTAATCATTTCTATAGATTTTTCATTCACTACTTTACTTGCCTTCTTTAAATCTAAATTAGATGATACTGGTACTAAAAATACATAATGATTATTACTTTTACCAACTGTTACTAAAGTCTTAAATACTACACTAGGATCTTGATTTAACACACTAGCCACTTCAAGTCCACTTACCATATCAGTATCACTATAATCATGAACATTATAAATAACATTTTTTTGATCAAGTATTCTCATAACATTAGTTTTTTCATGTTTTTTCATCAAATCACCAAAATTATTATATCATATATTGTAATTTTTCAAAAAAATATGTTATATTTAATGTATAAGAAAATATAGGAGGGAGTTTTGGTAATGAAATCAAATCGTTTCGGTAAAATATCTTTTTGGAAATTTGGATTTTGTATATTAATAATTCTATTTCATATAGCATCTATCTACCCTGACTTTAGATATAATTTTAAATATGGAAGTATTGGAGTAGAATTTTTCTTTTTAGTGTCAGGATACTTTTTAGCAAAAAAATGTATTTCTTACGAACCTAAAGAAAGTCTTGGTGAAGAAACATTTAATTTTATGAAAAGTAAAATTAAAAAGTTTATCCCATATATAATACTTTTAATGATAGTTGGCATCCCATATCTAACATTTATAAAACACTATACTCTAACAGAACATGTAATGACATTTTATAAAATATTATTAATACCAACTAATATAGATACAGACCCATCTGTATATGGAATACTTTGGTACTTAACAACAATGATAGTAGTAGAAACAGTAATGTTTCCATTAATAGTAAAACATAAAAAGAATTTTATATATATAATAAGTCCAATAATAGTAATATTATTAATGAATTATATATTAGTTGAAACTAAAATTATAGTATCTCCGTGGACTAAGACACCATTCGCATTAAAAGGAATATTAAGAGGATTCTTAGTAATGAATCTAGGTATGTATTTATATATACTAAGTGAAAAATTCAATAAAATTAAACTTACTAAATTATCAAAAGCAATACTACCAATTATAGAAATATTCTTATATTTAAGTATATTCTATATATCTAATATTAAGAGTGCTCATTCAAAATTTGATATATTTATGCTTATATTAATCAGTATAGGACTTCTTATTTCAGCAAATCCAAATGTATATTTAACAAAATTTTCTAATAATAAAGTATTCTTCTTTTTAGAAAAATTAAGCTTACCAATGTATATTTACCAATGGGTAATAATTTACGGATTAGAAGTACTTTTAAGAAAGCTAGGTGTCATTACTAACTACTGGATATTCTCCCTTCTTACAATATTGATTCTAATATTTGTAAGTATAATAGTTATGTATATAATTAAGTTTTATGAAAAGAATAAATATAAAATCACTAGATTATTTATAGAAGAATAAACAAAATGGAGTTAATAAAACTCCATTTTATAATACATATAAATATATAGCTAAATAATGAAATAT
>SFTR01000087.1 GCA_004560915.1 bacterium
CAATGGAGGAAATACAAATCCTTCAACACCAGATCCAGTAACACCGGATCCAACACCAGTAACACCGGATCCAACACCAGTAACACCTAACCCTGTTACACCAGATCCTGTTAATCCAACACCGGATCCAGTAACACCAGATCCTGTTAAACCTGATCCTGACCCAGTAAAACCGGATCCTGTTAAACCTGATCCAGACAAAGAAGATGACAATATGTACTTATCACCTGGTGATGTAGCATATAATGAAAAAACAGGAATATATGTTGATTCTGAAGGAAATACATATAAAATTAATCCAGATGGAACATTAACAAAATTAGATGACCAAGAATTAGATAAAAATAATAAAGGAGAATCAATAGTTGGTGAAGATGAATTAAATCCAGAACCACCTAAAGAAATGCCAGTTATTGGAAACGTAACAACTGGAGACGATATGACAGAAGATGAAATCGAAGCTGCTGATGATATGATCAATAGTGATAAGAGTCCAGAAGATTTACTAGATGAAAGTGTTTCTGAAAAAAATGCAGAACCAGCAACATCTGAAGATTATTCTAAAGCAGAAGAAGATCAAAAAAAATATGAAGAAGCAACTAAATCTGAATTAGATAGTTGGTGGGAAGAAGTAACAAGTAAATTAGATGCAGTAAACGACGAAGAACAAACAATGCATCGTTAATGTAATCACTAATAAGGAGGAAAAAAGAATGGAAAATTTAACAAATCAAGTATTAAAATTAGCAAGCGGTAAACAGTATTTTGTAATAAGACAAGCATCATATAAAGGTGTAACATATTTCTTAGCTGCTGAAATTACTCCAGATGGTGAAGACTTTACAAATAACTTCCTATTCTTTGAAAACATCAATGAAGATGGAAAATCAAAAGTAAAAGAAGTTAAAGATCCAGCTATTCTTGAAGTATTAGCTAAAAACATTAAACTAGATTAATGAATAAAAATATTAAAATTCTTTCAATATATTATTGAAAGGATTTTTTTTATGGCAAAGAACAAAGTAGAAATAACTGGGATTAATACAAGTACTCTAAAAACAATAAGTAGTGAAGAAATGAATAATTTATTCATAGAACTACAAAAAGGCAATAAAAACGCTAAAAACACTCTTATAGAAGGAAATTTAAAATTGGTTTTAAGTATACTAAAAAAATATCAAAATAGATGCGATAACTTAGATGATTTATTTCAAATAGGTACAATAGGTCTTATAAAAGCAATAGATAATTTTGATTTATCTTTCGGTGTTAAATTCAGTACATATGCTGTCCTTATGATAGAAGGAGAAATTAAAAGATACATAAGAGATAACAATCAAATAAGAATATCAAGAACTATAAAAGAACTCTCTTATCAAATAATTAATTATAAAGAAACATACTTAAAACAAAACGGAGTATATCCATCAAATGACGAAATATGTTCATACTTTAATATAACACCATATGAATTATATAATGTATTATCTTCCCTAACAGAACCTATGTCTATATTTGAACCAATTTATAATGATGGAGGAGACACTATATACTTACTAGACCAATTAGAAGACAAAACCACTAAAGATTTAAATGAACTACTTGCTTTAAGAGAAGCACTAGGTAAAATAAAAGAAAGAGAAAGAATCATAATAGAAAAAAGATATATGGAAGGATTAAACCAATCAGAAATAGCAGAATACCTAGGAGTAAGTCAAGCACAAGTATCAAGAATAGAAAATAGTGCTTTATCTAGTATTAAAAAACTAATATTGTAATATACTTTAATATGAAATTATCAGAATTACAAAGAAAAGATATTATAAATATAAAAGATGGTAAAAAAGTAGGTAGAATTATAGATGTAGAATTTGATCCATCTAATGGATATATGATAAAGTTTGTTATAGAAAGAGCACACTTCGTTAGAAATTTACTAAGTACAAGTGAAAATCTATCTATTAAGTTTACGCAAATAAAAAAATTAGGAGAAGATGTAATACTTATAGATATATCTTAGAAAATATGTTAAAATACAAGTTATGAAAAAGAAATATATTTTTATTAGTTTATTAATTTTATTATTAATATTATTTGATCAAGGAATAAAATTGTTAGTATTAAAAACTATAGTAGATAAACCAGTTATTATAATAGATAATTTTTTAAAGTTTATTTATGTAAAAAATACTGGTGCAGCTTTTGGATTTTTAGGAGGTAGTACTAATATCCTTGTTATATTAACGGTAATGCTTCTTTATTATTTAATTAATGAAATAAGAAGAAATATAGACTCTAAGTTATCTATTGTATCTCTATCATTAATTATTAGTGGAGCAATAGGAAACTTAATAGATAGATTATTTAGGGGATACGTAATAGATTATATTTCTTTTACATTATTTAAAAGAGAAATGGCTGTATTTAACGCAGCAGATATATTTATAACATTTGGTGTTATATTACTTATGTATATAATAATAAGGGATGGTAGAAGTGAAAGAATTAGTAGTAGAAGAAAAAGATAATTTAAAAAGATTAGATATATTTTTAACAGAAAATACCGAAGAAAGTAGAAGTTTTTTATTAAAGAATATTAAAAGTGGCAAAATAACTGTTAATGATAATATTGTTAAAGGCGGCTACACTCTAAAAACAGGAGATATAATCAAGATAGGAGACTTATCAGTAGATACATCTGTTAAAGGAGAACAAATACCTCTTGATATTCTTTATGAAGATGATGACATAATGGTAGTAAATAAAAAGAGTGGTATGGTAGTTCATCCAGGTAATGGTAACTACACAGGCACTCTTGTAAATGCATTAATGGGTTATACTGAAGATTTATCAAATGAGGGTGGAGATAATAGATGTGGTATTGTTCATAGAATTGATAAAGATACTTCAGGTATACTTTTAATAGCTAAAACAAATGAAGCACATAGAATACTTTCAGAAGATTTTAAAAACAAAAATATCAAAAGAAAGTATATTGCACTAGTTCATGGAGTTATTGATAACAATAAAGGTAAAATAGTTGCCCCAATAGGTAGAAGTAAACTAGATAGAAAGAAAATGTGTGTAACTGATGAGAATGCTAAAAATGCAACAACAAACTTCACAGTACTAGAAAGATATAAAAATGCAACTTTAGTAGAATTAGTACTTGAAACTGGAAGAACCCATCAAATAAGAGTTCACATGGAATATATAGGACATCCGGTAGTAAACGATCCAACATATGGTAAAAAGAAAATAATAAATAATTATGGTCAAATGCTACACGCAGAATATTTAGGGTTTAATCATCCAATTACTAAGAAATTTATGGAATTCTCATGTCCTCCAGAAAAAGAATTTATGGAAATATTAGACATGTTTAAAAATTCATAAAATATATAGTTGCCATTAATATAAAAGCATAAATACTATAAATAATATAAGATATCAAAAAATAAGAAGAAGTTTTTGATACTTTTTTAGTCTCAATGAACAAGAATATACTAGATAACATTACTATAGTAGTAATTGCAAACCCTAAGAATGGACTCATCAAATAAAAGAAGAAATACATAAATAATTGATTAGCAAAATAGTTAGTAAGTAATATATATAAGTAGTCTCTATTCTCTAATAGTTTAACTTTATTAACTATAATAACTATACTAATAGTATTAAGTATATAAATAATAAACCATATAATACTTATCCATTTACCACTAAGAGTAAAACTAGGTAACTTAAGTAAACTGTAAAATTCAGGATCATATTTAAAAATAAGTCCACTAAGTAACCAAAAAAATAGTATAATAATAAATAATAGTATTTGTTTAAGATATGTTTTCAAAATTATCACCTCTTTACTAATACTATGATTAATAGTAAAATATTATTATCGAAAGGAAGCATTATGAATATAAAGATAGATAAAAAAGATGATGTTATATTAAAAATACTACATTATTTCATAACTGAAGAAGATTATAAACCAATAATTATAAATGGATTAGAAAATGAAATATGGCTTGAAAATATGCAAAGTGATTTAAAGTTAATAAGAATAAATACTAACTATATACATAATGAAGAACAATTAAAATTTGATAATTTTAAAATAAAAATTATATATGTCATATATTGGAATACCTGTTTTAGATTTATCCCAACTAAGCAAATATAAATCTTTATTTCTAATTACATGATTTAAATCTGTATTATTATAAAGTGTAACTAATCTCTTTTTACCCTTTGTTTTAACTAAATCATACCACTCGTTGATATTCTTTTTTGAATAATCAAGGGAACCAAATATTTTAGATATATTT
>SFTR01000088.1 GCA_004560915.1 bacterium
TATTTAAATCAAGTTTAAATAAAAAGAAGAATACTATCGCCACTTTCACGAGTAAACTCGCAAAACGTGCCACGTATTCTTATATAAAAAATAACCTAATACCTAATTTAACGAAAGGGTAAAAGGTTATTTTTTTCTTTTGCTATGCAAAAGTAAGGATTATAAATTTACTTCATAAATTTATTTTTTCTTATTTAGTAATTCCGATGTTTCTTTTTTAGCACTCTTAATTGCCATGAATACAAATAATTCATATAAAAGTGTAATTGCAAAGAAACCACATACTAAATAAATATTATTTCTAACATCACTATTTATCATATCAATAAACTCTATTCCTAAATATATTAATCCATAGAATACAGTAGATACAACTGTTATATCATTATATGATCTTCTAATTGACTTGCCCTCGTTTTGATTTATTTCAATTAACCCTTTATCTACCTCATATATAAACATTACAATTAAAAATATTAAAATAGGAATTAAAATCCAATATAAAGAATAAGTAAGTTTATTATTAAATATGATAGTTAGTATTAAAAATAATCCTACAATAAAATTCACTACTACTAATAATTTTTTAATTATATTACTTTTTAGCATTTTTATTTCTCTCCTTTACTTTTAAACTTTGAATAAGTTTGATTATTTCTTTTGATGAATTAATTTGATATGTATGATCTTCGATAGTATGTATTAATAACTCTTTTTGTTCTTCTGGTAAATCATCTTTTTCTAATTCTTTTTTACATGTAGAAACTATACTTTCAGAATTTTCTATACTTCCTAAAACATTTATTTCAGCAGTATCTAATTGTTCTAGATTTAAACTAGCATAATGACTCTTAACAAAATAATTAAGTTGTGTCACTTCTAATCCTAAACCTATCATATACATTAAGTCACTATAATTAACATCTATTATATTACTTATCTTTCTTAATATTTTAGGACTAGGATCTTTTCTTATACCTGATTCTATTTTAGAAAGTTCAGAGTTATTAATCTTTGCAAGTTTCGCAAGTTGTCTTTGCGATAAACCTTTCTTTTCTCTAGCTTCAGCAATAACTTCGCCGATATTTTTTTCTAGCATAGAAATTCACCTCACACCATAATAATACACCCAGTGGGTAAAAAAGTCAACATAATTTCAATAAATGGGTAAAAAAGTGTTGACAATATAGTAATTAGCATGATATATTAAATATGTTTCCAAATGAACCCACTTTTAAATTAAATGGGTAACATAGAAAAAGAAAGGAGGAAATCAAATGTATGAGATTAAAAAAACAACTAGAATTAATTGATCCAAGAGTATGGAGAGATAAAAATATCAAGTTTGAAACGAAGCTGATATACAAAATACTCTGTGCGGAACAATCCCAAAGATGTGAATTCACAAGTATAAGTATCGGGAGAGTTCAAAAGAAATTGAGTATAACAAATGTTGGATTCAAGAAGAACCTAAAAATATTAGAAGATAACAAATATATAAGGTTCAATGAATACGACCGAGGATTATACACATACGAGATTTGTTAGAAAAGATTAAATCACTAACAAATAAAGGTTCAGTAAATGTTCGTAGATTTATATTAGAACCTATCTTATAGAAATATAAGATGAACTAGTTTGAAGTAAAACATATTTCAAAGAACGAAATAAAAGAATAAAAGGGATTGAAATATGTTATGTATGTTTTACTTCAAGCAACCTATTTAGTGAGATTTATCTCACACAGGGATTTTATTGTCATTATTAGTATGACTTGTAAGTAGTGTTTACAAGTTTTTTTATTGCCTAAATTTAAAGGAAAGGAGATTGATAATATGAATAATAGCGATATTACTAAATTAAAGCATATAGAGGTGCCTACAATAGTTTTATTAGATGAAGAACTATCTTCTACTACTAAACTATTAATGGGTTTAATTAATACCCTATCTATGCAAGAGGGATTTTGTTATGCAAGTAATAAGTATTTAAGTAATCTTTTAAAAGTATCTAAAAGAACGATTACTAGTTGCATAACATCATTAAGAACAAAAAAATATATTAGAGTTGAAAATGAACCTAATATAAGAAGAATCTATTTAGCAGATTTCTGCTAGATGTAATAGCAAGATACTGCTAGTGAGTATAGCAAGTATCTTCTAACAGAATAAATAATATAATAAATAATATTAATAGATAATATAAATTTAAAATTATTTTAATAATTTAAATCTTTAAAAAGATTAAAAAGAAAGGAAGTTATAAAAATGGAAATTGATTTAAACGAAATTATAATATCTGGAACTATTAATAATGTGACAGATAATAATAAAGATTATATTAAGTTTGGTTTAACCACTCTTAAATATGATAAAAGGAAAGTTTATGCTAGTTTTAATATTAACCGAAATCTTTATGAAATATATAAAGATTTTTTTGTTAAAGGAACAAGAGTTTTTGTTAAAGGTTATCTTAATTCTTATATTACAAATGAAAGAATACAAAGTTTTATTACTGTGACTGATATATCAGACAATAAAGATGAAATGATGAACGGAAGAAAAGGTCCTCATATAAGACTTGATTCAGACGGTGTTGAAGTTTGGGATGGAAAAAGATGTGAAGCAATTCCACCCACTGAAGAAGAACTTAAAGAAATGGAAGATATGCTAAAAGAATATCAATAGAAAGGTGTGATAATTTATGAAGAATAGTAATTTTTATAAACTATTACACATAAAATTCATTGTGGAGGAATAATCATGTATGAAACACTAGAATTTTATGATAGTAATGGTTGTGATTTAAAAGAAGTCTTAAAAAGTTGTATATATAAATATTATATGGCTTATAAAAATTCATCAAAAGTATTTAAATCGGACGCAAAAAATAGTATAATTAATTCAACTAATAAAGTGAATGTGTTGTCTACTGAAAGGAGATAAAAAATGTATAGTAGATATGCAATAGACAATACGATTTTTAAAATAGCCATTTATATAAGACTATCTCGTGAAGATGGTGATGATATGGAATCAGAAAGTGTCACTAATCAAAGAAGTTTATTAATTGGTTATTTAAAAGCACAAGGATTAGTTGCAGTTGATATTTATGTAGATGATGGTTATACAGGAACAAATTTTGAACGCCCAGAGTTTAAGAGAATGTTAAATGACATTGAAAATGGAAAAATAAACATGGTTATTACTAAAGATTTATCAAGATTAGGTCGTGACCATATAATGACTGGTTATTATGTTGAAACATTTTTCCCAGAAAACGATGTTAGATATGTTGCCGTAAACGATGATATAGATACTTTTTTTGAAACAAGTGGCTCTGATATGATGCCATTTAGATTAAGTATGAATGATATGTATGCAAAAGATATTTCTAAAAAAGTTCGTTCAAACTTACTTCAAATGAAAAAAGATGGAAAGTTTTGTGGAAGTTCTGCACCTTATGGTTATATGAGAGATCCTTTAGACAAACACAAACTAGTACCTGATCCAGAAACTGCTCCTGTAGTAAAAAGAATTTTTGATTTATATGTTGCAGGTTATGGTAGCTCACAAATTGCTGAAATACTAACAAGAGAAGAATTACCAACACCAGTTATGTATAAATACTCTGATTCAAAATTAAATAGATTTGACCATCCTGAAATATGGAAACACACATCTGTCAGTAATATCATCAAAAATAGAGTTTATATTGGAGATTTAATTCAACACAGATTTCAAAAAGTGAATTATAAGATTAAGAAAAGAAAAAGTGTTCCTGAAAGTGAATGGTGTATTAAAGAAAATGCACACGAACCACTTGTAGATAGGAAAACATTTGAAATCGCACAATCTATTAAAGATTCATCAAATAATTATAATCCTGAACGAAGAAATGTTGATTATGTTTTATCTGATTTAGTATTTTGTAAAGATTGTGGTGCTAGAATGAGTATTAGTTATGATAAGAAAAGAGATAGAGTCACAATGAATTGTAATAACTATCGTAAGTTTAGTAAGTATGATATATGCTTTTCTCACTATATTAACTATACAAAACTAGAAAACACAGTCTATGACAAGTTAAGTACTATGGCTAATCAATATATTAATGATAAAGAAGAATTTGAAAATATTATTAAAAGCCAATATGTTGATCCAAAAGCAGATAAACTAAAAAAGATAGAAGAATTAAATCATACAATAAATGATTTAAAAAGAAAACAAGACTCTTTATATGATGATAAATTTAATAATGTTATAAGTGTAGAAACTTATCAAAGATTATGATGATAAATTTAATAATGTTATAAGTGTAGAAACTTATCAAAGATTATTTAATGCTACTGAAGAAGATATTAAAACTGCAAAAGATAAACTAGAACAATTACAAAATGAAATATCTAGTATTAATGATGATTCTTCTTGTTATGTAGAATATTTAGATATTATTAAAAGTTTTCTAGATATGAAAAATCCAACAAGAGAAATCATGAATAGATTAATAGATAAAATATATGTAACGAAAGATAAAAAACTAGAAATTCATTATAGAATTAAAAAAAGTGAAGTATTAATATAGGTAAAAATACGAGTTGCTTCCAAGCAATTTTTAAAAATAAAATTAGGTATCACAAAAACACCTTGGTATGACGAAGAAATTCCTTTTATGGAAGCTGCTGAGATTGGAACTGAAAAAGTCATAAAAGATCATGCTACCATCGGAATCGTTATGACAACTGATGGCTCATTTGGTGAGTTTACTAGAGGAGAAATAACCAGTACTGAAGAAAAAGTTATAACTGAACTTAAAATGATTAATAAACCATTTATTGTTGTTTTAAATACGACTCATCCTGAGAAAGAAGAAACTAGAAATTTAGCTAAAAGTTTAACTGATAATTACGATGTTCCTGTTCTTCCTGTCAATGTAGATAAAATGACAGAATTAGATATGTATGAAATTTTAAAAACTGCCCTATATGAATTTCCAATTTTAGATATTGAAATTAATATTCCATCATGGGTTCATAGTTTAGCAAATAATCATCCAATTAAAGAGGAATATCTAACAAAATTAAGAGAGAGTATGGACGGAATAAGCAAACTTAAAGATGCTGAAAATATAATTAATTATTATAAAGACAGTAAATATATATCTAAAGCCTATATTTCTAATGTCAACACATCTAATGGTGTTGTAACTTTAAATTTAGATTCATCAAATGAATTATATAATGAAACATTAAAAGAACTTCTTGGCGGAATATCATTAACCAAAGGTAATTTACTTAAAATATTTATGGATTACTCAAGCGGTAAAGATGAAATATCCAGTGTTAAAGATGCTTTAAAAATGGCTAAAGCAACAGGATATGGTATTGTTTATCCAAGCTTATCAGATATGAAGCTATCTACTCCAGAAATTATTAAGCAAGGTTCTAAATATGGTGTTAAGTTAAAAGCCCTAGCAAGTTCAATTCACTTAATGAAAGTTGATGTAGAAAGCACATTCGAGCCTATAATTGGAACTGAAATGCAAAGTAAAGAATTAATAAACTATATAATGAAGGATTATGAAAAAGATCCATCAAGTATTTGGAAAAGTGAAATATTTGGTCGAAGTTTAGATGTCATTGTTAAAGAGGGAATAGAAGCTAAATTATCAATGATGCCAGAAGCAACTAGATATAAATTATCTAACACAGTAACTAAGATAGTTAATAAAGGATCAAATAATTTAATAGCTATAGTTTTATAAAGATAACATTTTAAATTGTTGTCTTTTTTTAATAGTGAAAGTTAATATATTTGTAATATTAAAGTGATATAATTAATTAAGAATATGAATTTATTTCCCCTACTAAAAAACATATGATATATTTATACTAAATAAATAAACGAGAAAAAATGATAAAATTAAAGCAATAACAGCAAGAGTATGATTTTTACCTCTATTAATTAAAGTAACATTATTATTTTGTACCGTATTCAAAGTATATCCACAATTAGAGCAACTTTCATTATCATTATAAATTATCGTTCCACATTCGGGACAAATTATAGTATTGTTTTGATACCCACAATTAGGACACATTTTAGCATGATCACTCATATCATGACCACATTCTACACATTTTATTAAAGACATATCAAATACTCCTCGCAATTATAATTTTATCATAATGTTACTTAAATTACTACGAAATATTAAACTATTAAAAAGCGATATGTTATAAAAAGTAATTACTATCTTTTCTTTGCACTAATTTAAGACTTGTTACATAAACTATAAAGGAAAGGATGTATTTATTCATGAATGGATGCAATGACGGATGTACTTATACATTTTGTGCGCCAGCAGGGCCTACTGGTCCAACTGGACCTAGAGGCCCACAAGGTATTCAAGGTGTACAAGGTATCCAAGGTATGCAAGGTCCAACTGGACCACAA
>SFTR01000089.1 GCA_004560915.1 bacterium
CAGCATGGAATCCGTTTAGTTACCCATATAGAATTTATAAAGAAGGAAATTCAGATAAAGCAAATGAACTTTTACAAGACCTTGCTAGTAATATCTTAATTGACCCAAATAATAAAGCAGAACCATTTTGGGAACAAACCGCATCAAACTTCTTTACAGGTTTGTCATTAGGGTTATTTGATGATGCTACTGAAGCAGAAATAAATATCAATAGTATTAACATGATGGCAGAAACTGGAGAAGATAGAATAGGAGCTTCAACTTACATAAAAGAATACTTTAAAAGTAAAGGTGAGTTAAGCCCAGCATATATCGCCGCAGCATCTTGTATCAATGCACCAAATGAAACTCGTGGTGGTATCATGTCAACATTTAGAACAAAAACAAGAATATTCTCATCACAAGAAGCATTATCAGAAATGCTTTCATATAGTGATTTCGATATTAGAGATATTGGTAAAGAAAAAACAGCAGTATTCTTAAAAGTACATGATGAAAAAACAACATACCATGCACTTGCTACAATATTCGTAAAACAAGCATACGAAGCATTAATCGCAGTAGCACAAACATGTCCAAACTTAAAATTACCATACAGAACAAACTTCGTACTTGATGAGTTTGCTAACATGCCAGCATTAAAAGATGTAGAAACAATGATTACAGCATCTCGTTCAAGAAACATAAGATTTAGTTTCGTTATTCAAAACTTCTCACAATTAAATAAAGTATATGGTAAAGATGTAGCAGAGACTATTAAAGGTAACTGCGGTAACTTCGTATATATCATGAGTACAGAGTTAGCAGCCTTAGAAGAAATTAGTAAACTTCTTGGTGATCAAAAACCTGCTAAAGCAGAAAAAGATAAACCAGCTCCTCCAATTAGACCATTATTCACTGTAAGTGATTTACAAGCTCTAAAAGAAGGGGAAGTTATAATCAATAGATTTAGAAGTATGCCTTTTAAAACAAAATTAACATTCGACTGGAAGACAGACTGGGGTAAAAAGTATGATCATATGGATTATACTGAAAGACCAAAAAGAGGTGTTAAAGTATTTGACCTTAAAGGTTATGTTACTAAAATGAAAGGTGAACAAGGAGAAGCAGCAGGCGGAAGTATGATGGGTGGAATGCCTCCATATATGCCAACTGGAATGATGATGGGTGGAATTAGACCTGCATCACCTTCACCAATGCCAACTTCAATGGATGATTATATTAAGAGATTAGATGAAAAAATTGCTGAGTTAGAAAAACAAGAAGCTGAAGAAAAAGCACAAGCAGAAAGAGAAAGACAAACATCTTCTGGTGTAGTTACTGCTCCAGTGGATAATAAACCACTTGAAAAGGTTGATGTACCTCCAGTAATTAATACAGTTCCTCTAGCAGAAAAAAGCGAAGAAGAATTGGAAAAAGAAATCGGTGATATCTTCGGACATAAAGTTGAAGAACCAAAACAAGAACCAATAAAAGAAGTTCCAATTTATGAAGAAGAAAAGAAAGATAAAATATCAGACATAGACTTTAATAAATTTATAGTACCAATGCCTGAAGAGATAGAAGAAGATGAGTACGATGTAAAAACACCAGTAACTCACTATGAACAAGTTGAAGAAAGACCAAATAAGTTTGTAGAACCAACAAAAGAACCAGAAGTTACTGAAATACCAAGATTTACTAGTCCATTTAGTCATACTAGTACAGAACAAACTAAAACTGATCCAGCAAAAACAGAACCTGTATCAGTGGGACCAATTGAAAACATTGAAAAACCAAAAGTAAACATTGATGTAGATAGCGTAGTAGTAAATAATAAACCAAATGATGAAGACTTCTTCGATGATTTCTTTGGAAGTGAAGATGAATAATAATATTCATCTTTTTTAAAGCATAAATTATACTAGGTGATTAAATGAAAATAATAGATGTCAGTGATAAATACACGTACTCACAAAATCATATACAAGGTAGTATTAATATTCCATACGATGTATTAATTAATAACTATAGACAATATCTTAATAAAAATGAAAACTATTATTTATATTGTAAAAGTGGAAAACTTAGTAAAAGAGCAACTATGGTATTATCATCCTTAGGATATAAAGTATTCTATCTAGAAAAATAATATAAAATATATTATAATTATCTCGTGATTAACTATGGATTATTTTAATGAGATAATTAATTTTATAGAAAATTCTGGTTTAATTGGAGTACTAGTAGGAGCATTGTTAATAGTATTTGAATCAATTATACCTATACTTCCATTAATGATATTTATTACCATTAATTTTTTAGCATTCGGTAATTTTTTTGGATTCTTAATCTCATGGGTATTTACAATAATAGGTTGCGTTATATCATACTTTATCTTTAAAAAAGGACTAGGTAAGAAGTTTGAAGTATTTACAGAAAATAAAGAAAAAATAAATAAATATAAAAAAGTATTTAAAAATATTAGTCTTGGAAATTTAACACTCTTAATAGCACTTCCATTCACACCAGCATTTCTAGTGAACATTGCTTGTGGTTTAGTTAATATGGATTTTAAGAAATTCTTTATCGCAACAATTATAGGTAAAATATCACTAGTATATTATTGTGGATTCGTAGGTACTTCAATACTAGAAAGTTTTTCTAATCCAGTAGTTTTAATCAAAATAGTAGTATTACTTTTATTTACATATATACTAACTAAAATAGTAAACAAAATACTAAAAATAAAATAATTATGTTAAAATATTATTGGTGATAATATGGAATATGTAATAATTGGACTTTTAATAATAATTATAATTCTATTAATAATTTTAATAACTAGAAAGAATAATAATACTGAGTTAAATGATAAACTATCTAGAACTGAAATAAGCGTTATAAAAGAGATTGGTGACTTTAAACATAACTTTTCTAGTGATATAAATAAAGACTTTAATGAATTAAATGATAGGATAGAAAGAAAACTAAATCTTATAAATCAAAAAGTAAATGAAAAGTTAGAAGATGGTTTTGATAAGACAAATAGAACATTTAATGAAGTTATGAATAGACTAACTAGAATAGATGAAGCTCAAAAGAAAATAGATGGACTTGGTACCGAGATCATCTCATTAGAAAGTATTCTAACTGATAAAAAGAGTAGAGGTATATTCGGAGAAGTTAATCTTTATCACATTTTAGCATCAATATTTGGTGAAAAGAACGATAGAATTTATAGAACACAATATACTTTATCAAATACAACAATAGCTGATGCAATAGTATTTGGTCCTGAACCTTTAGGGACAATATGTATCGATTCAAAGTTTCCATTAGAAAACTATAGAAGACTAGTTGAAAAAGGAATAAGTGATAATGAAAGAGCACTTAGATTTAAAGTATTTGATACTGATGTAAAAAAACATATAGATGCTATTGCTAGTAAATATATTATTCCAGGAGAAACATCTGATCAAGCTATAATGTTCTTACCAGCAGAAGCAATATTTGCAGAAATAAATGCATATCATACTTCATTAATAAAATATGCCGCTAGTAAGAAAGTATGGATAACAAGTCCAACAACACTAATGAGCCTACTTACAATTATAGAAGCAGTACTAAAAGGACTTGAAAGAGATAAATACACTTCAATCATACATGAAGAATTAAATAGATTAGGAGTAGAATTTGGACGTTATAAAGAACGTTGGGATAAACTATCAAGGACAATACAAACTGTTAATAACGACGTTGAAAATATACACAAAACAACTGAAAAAATAACTAAGAGATTTGATTCAATAAATAATGTAAAATTAGAAGATTCTTCAAAACTATTAATAGAAGAAGACAACTAAAAAGATTCATCACTGAATCTTTTTTCCTTGGTAGCTATCTCTTTTTACCATCTCTTTATCAATGTCATCAAGCACACTAAACTTCTTTAATAACCAACTTGGTTCAACTAATAATTCTTTTATTGGATCTCCTGTTATTCTGTGAATTACTATTTCTGGTCTTAAAAGTTCAAGTTGTTCTATTACTATATCTATATATTCTTCTTTAGTTAAAACATGAAAATGAGTAGTATTATATAAGTTTAATATTGGAGTATCTTTTAATATAAAAAGCATATGTATCTTTATACCTTGAATATCTAATTTATTTAAGTATCTTACTGTATCTAACATCATCTCTTTAGTTTCAAATGGAAGAAGAATATATAGATATAGTAATAGAACAACTTG
>SFTR01000001.1 GCA_004560915.1 bacterium
GAATTGTCTAAACTAAGTACTAATGAATTAAATATTTTAGCAAATACAACTTATAATAAGACTGGAGAAATAAGTACTGTAGGTACTGCTAGTAAGAGCAATTATATTAGTATGGATGAAGCTAAAAAAATAGTATTTGATGATTCAAAAGTAAGTATTGATACAGTTAAAAATTTAGAAATTGAATATGATTATGATGATGGTATTATGGTTTATGATATAGAATTTGTTTCTAATAATACTGAATATGATTATGAAATAGATGCTAAAACCGGTAAAATAATTGAAAAAGAAATAGAAAATAAAAAAGAGAATGCAAGTACATCTAAAAATTATTTATCTAAAGAAAAAATAAAAGAAATAGTACTTAATAAAACTAAAGTTAAAGAGTATTATGATTAT
This sequence comes from bacterium, assembly GCA_004560915.1. Next base: position 403 of record SFTR01000001.1, read on the forward strand.
GAAATAGAGTTTGAATTTAAGAGTGGAAAAGCTGTTTATGAAGTTGAATTTGAAACTAAAGATAAAGAATATGATATTGAACTTGATGCAGTAAGTGGCAATATAATTAAATATGAAACTAAGAATAAGAAAGTAGATGCAACTAAATATATAACTAAAGAAAAAGCTAAAACTATTGTATTAAGTGATGCTAAGGTTACTAATTATTATGATTATGAAATAGAATTTGAAAGTGATGATGAAACTTATGAAATTAGTTTTGATACTAAGGATGCTGAGTATGAATATGTAATAGATGCTAAAACTGGTAAAATAATTGAAAGAGAAATTGATAGAGATTAATTTCTCTTTTTTTGTGATATTTTTAAGTCTTTTAAATATAATTAACTAGAGGTGAATAGATGAATAGACAAAATTTATGGTTTGTAACTTTATTTTCATTAATTCTTATTTTAGGTGTTTATTATATTACTCTTCCTAGTGATATATTTAGTAAGTCAGCTTTAGAAAATGTTAATAAGAATGTTGATGTAGTAGTAACTGAGAATGATAAGCTTGTTGCTTTAAGAGTAGAAAGGGATGAAGAAATAAGTACTGTTATGAGTGAACTTCAAAATAAAATAACTTCACCTTCGTCATCTACCGAAGTAAAAAATGCTGCGTTTGAAGAACTACAAATACTTAATTTAGCTAAAGGAAAAGAAACATACTTAGAAGATAAAATACTTAATAACTTTAAGATTAAATCATTCGTAGAAATTAATAACGATAATATTAAGATAACTATTGCTTCTAGTGAACATAATACTAAACTTGCTAATGATATAATGAGAAGTGTTCAAGAGGAGTTTAAAGATAAGAAAAATATAACTATTAAGTTTGAGTCATAGGCAAACGAAGTCACATTATTAGTAGCAATGTCATAAATTACTTTAGAAACATAGGTGTATGTAGACGGAGGTGTTTATGACAGGGAATATATTAACTAAGAGAGAAAAAGATGTATTTGAACTTTTAGTACTTAATAAAACAACTAAAGAGATAGCAGAGGATTTAGGTATTAGTGAAAAGACTGTTAGAAATCATATAAGTAATGCTATGCAGAAACTAGGATGTAAGGGAAGAGCAGGAGCAGTTATAGAACTCTTGAAGTTAGGAGAAATTTCATTATAATTCACTTTAAAAAAAGTGAATTTTTTTTATTATAATGAATAAACTTTAGTATGATAAAGAGATATGCAATGAATAAAATTTTTGTTAGTACTTTAGTGTTTGGCTTGTTAGTTTTGTTTTATTTGGTACCTAGTCCTTCTTTTGATATGGAAGTAGTGGAGGAAGAAAATAAAAAAGGTAAAGAGAATGTAGTTTACTTGCTTGATGAAGATAATTATGTATCTAGAGTTATTAGTTATTATGAAGAAAGTGATATTGAAGCGTTAATTCGTGAGAAAATAAAAATTCTTATTAATGGAGATAAGAGTTTAGGTAAGTTTTATTCTTTGATACCTAAAAATACTATTTTAAAGGATGTTAAGGTTGAGAAGGATAGTGTATACTTGAATTTTAATAAAGAATTTTTAAGCGTAAATAAGTACTTAGAAGAATCTATGATTGAAGCTATAGTATTTAGTTTGACTGAGATAAATGGTATTAATAATGTTTATATAAATGTTGACTCTAAAAAACTTACTAAACTTCCTAATTCAGGAAGGGAGATACCATATCCGTTAACTAGAAGTTTTGGTATAAATAAGAAGTATGACTTAAATAGCTTAAATGAATTAGATAAAACAATTGTATATTTTGTTAAAACTTGTGATGAAGTAGAATATTATGTGCCTGTTACTAAAGTTAGTAATACAAGTGGTTCTAAGATAGATATAATTATTGAAGAATTAAAAAGTACTGTTAATGCTCAAGAAAATTTAAATAGTTATGTTTCTAGTAATATTGAACTTGTAGATTCTGAAATAACTGATGAAAAAGTTAATTTAATATTTAATGATTTTATATTTAGTGATGCATCTTCTAAAGTTATTTTAGAAGAAGTTAAGTATGTAGTGTCTCAAAGTGTATTTGAAAATATAAATGTAAAAGAGGTTATTTTTAGTACAAAAGAGCATAATAATATAGTAAGTGTTAAAAAAAGTTAAAAAAGGGGTTGCAAAAATAAAAATAGTGTTGTATACTTTAGTAGTAATTTCCAGTTGTCCTCGTAGCTCAGCTGGATAGAGCAACGGCCTTCTAAGCCGTCGGTCAGGCGTTCGAATCGCCTCGAGGACACCAGTTTAAAAATTAAAAATGCCTTATAAATGCTGAGTTTAAGGCATTTTTTATTTGTTCAATACAAATTCTTAATTATCACAAACTATCACAAATTATTACATTTTTTGGCACTTTTATAGGCACTTTTTGATGTTTTCGGCACCTTTTTGGGCACCCATTAAAAATAGAGCAATCATCGATAAATAAAGGGAGAAACGTGTATTATAATTATAAAAATGGATGCAAAATGTCACTTTTTAATAAAAAACATCAAAATTTAAAAGAGATTTTTAATTAAATCTCTTTTTTAGATGATATTTATTTTTAAGTATTGATTTTATTCTTTCATAATCAATTTTATTCCTAAATTGAAATGAATCAAATGATTCCATAGCAGTATTTACTATTCTTTCAAAGTTATCATCAAATATAGCATTATATTCAAGTCCTTTAGCAATATAAAAAGCAATATACTCATATAATTCATTTTCAAGATAATCTTTTACTTGCTCACTATGAAATTTAATAATATTTCAAAAATTCTTCATCTGTTAATTTTTCTAATTCTTTATTCATAATACATCTCCTTTTTTCAAGAGCAATATATCATAAAAATTCAAAAAGTCAAAATCATTTCATAATTATATAAAATAATATTAGATTTGAAGAAAAGATGTAAAATTATGTTATAATTAGTATAAGAATTGAATTATGAGGTGAAGAATTAATGAATGAACAAGATTTGAAAAAGTTAGAAGATAAGTTATAGGCTGCAGCTGATAAAATGAGAGGTGCAGTTTCTGTATCTGATTATAAATTTATTGTATTAGGTTTGATATTTCTAAAATATATATCAGATTCTTTTGAAGAAAAATACAAAGAACTTGTAGAAGAAGGTGCGGGATTAGAAGAGGAAAGAGATTGCTATACTGCAGAAAATATTTTTTATGTACCTAAAAATGCAAGATGGGAATTTTTAGTAGAACATTCTAAAGAGACAAACATTGGAGAAATAATTGATGATGCATTAACTTTAATAGAAAAAGAAAATAACTCTTTAAAAAATGTTTTACCTAAAAACTATAATTCACCTACAATGAGAAATGTTAATTTAGATGGAATTGTTATAAAATAAAAGTATTGAACTGAAATATCAGTTCTTTTTTAATTTATATTAATGCATAAAAAATTAAATAGTATTTAAAAGATTTAGAAGAAAGTAATAATAATTCTTTAGGAAAAATATATTATTTTAGTAAACAAACTATTAAAGGAGAAATAATATGCAAGAATTTATTATAAATATTATGAATAGTTACGGATATATAGGAGTATTTTTATTAATATTAATTGAAAATATATTTCCACCAATACCATCAGAATTAATTTTATTATTTGGTGGTTTTATGACAACATATACAAAATTAAACATAATAGGAATGATTATTTCATCAACTTTAGGGTCACTAATTGGTGCTTTATTGTTATATAAAATAGGAACTATATTTAGCAAAGAAAAATTAAAAATATTAATTTCAGGAAAACTAGGAAGAGTATTAAAATTAAAAAATAGCGATATAGATAATGCAAATAAATGGTTTACTAACGAAGGTAAAAAAACAGTATTTTTTGGTAGATTTATACCATTAATTAGAAGTATAATTTCAATACCAGCAGGAATAAATAAAATGAATATAAGTAAGTTTATAACTTATACATTACTTGGTTCAATAATATGGAATCTAGTATTAATAATACTAGGACATATAGTTGGAAGAAATTGGAAAGCAATACTAAAGATATTTAAATTATATTCACGTTTTTCATTACTACTTTTATTTATATTATTAATAATTTTAATAACTAAATTATATAAAAATAAATCCAAAGAAAAAAATATTTATTAATTTTTAAAACATAAAGTAATATAGTCAATTTTATCAAATAACATTATAAATATACATTCAAATATTTTATTAATTCTTGACTTTATTTATTAAAGAATGTATATTTAAATTTAGAATAGGAAGGAAAAATTATGAGTGAAGAAAAAAATAAAAGTAATAAGTGGGTTTTGTGGATAGGAATTATAGTAGTTGTTATTGCCATAGTTTTTGTTGTTTTTAAGTTATTTGATTTTTCTAATGAAAAAACTATAGAAACTTACGAGACAAAACAATACAAAGAATATTTATCTGGCTTAAAAGAATATGCAAGCAATATGGATTCTAGTGTGGATGTTGAAGAGGCTAAGGTTGATTTCTTGGAAAAAGTTCAAGAATATGGAAAAACTTATGATGATGGTGATGGTACTGGTTATGCAAACACTTTACTTACTAATAGTGTTATAGAAAATAATGAAAATGATACTGGGAAATTTTTAAATAGTATAATTAGCATATTGGATTCTTTATTAAATACTAATATTGGTGGTAATTCATCAATTGTTAGTAAAACTTTAACGTTAAAATCATATACAGTATGTGAAACAATCGGTGGAGATTATTGCCTAAGTGATAATGGTTTAAGCGCTAATGTTTATATAAGTGATGCTAATTCTAATAAATGGGCAGTATTATTACATGGTGTAAATATGACCGGAAAACAAATATATAGTACTTTAGGAGAAATGTACACTTCACAAGGATATAATGTTATTGCTCCGGATTTAAGAGGTGCTGGAAAAAGCGAAGGTAAAGTAGCTATGGGTTACTTAGAAAGTTTAGATACTTATGACTGGATCAAAGATTTAAATACTAATTATGCGAGATATGGTGTTAATAGTAAACCAGAAACTATTGTAGTACATGGTGTATCTTTAGGTAGTGCTACAACACTTCAACTTGCAACAAATCCAGATATTGCTTCAGCTTCTGGGGGAGTATATTCAGCCAATTTAACAGAATTAAATGTAAAAGGATTTGTAGATGATTGTGGATATGCTTCTATGACAGGAATTATTACCGGTATGCTTTCTTTAGGAGATAGTAGTCAGTCTACTGCACTTCTTGGTGGATTTGATATTGATGTAAATAACTTTATGAATGAACTTCAAAATCAAATTAAAAATTTAAATATTGGAGATTTTTCTGAAATTAATGAAATTGATATTACTAATGGAACTGAACTTAATGAATATTTAAAAGGATTTAGTGATAAGTTAAATGAATATATAGAAAATAAAAAAGACAATTATCCAAACGTAAATGATAAAAACCAAATACAAATTCCAGAAATAGATAAAAATGAAATTATTGATTGGTGGAATAAATATACTATTAGTAAACAAACTTATATTATTGATAACTACTCTATTAATAAAGTAAATAATTCTTTTAATAAAGATTTTTCATCATTACTTGAAGATATTATTGCCAAACTATTAATTAAATTTGGAGGAATTGGATTAACAGAAGAAAATTACGACAAATATGCTAATGCATTTTCTTCAGGAAGACAATTTCCAAAAGGAAGTAAAGTTATTATAATTCATGGAGATAATGATACTATGGTTCCACCTAGTAATGCAGATGTTATTGCAGCTAATATTGGCAATGCAAAATTACTTTATAGATGGAATGTTGCAAAAGCACCACATGCTTTCATTGTAGTAGGTTCAAATAAAACTGAATATACTAATTTAATAGGAAATTTTGCAAATTGTGTTGCAAATATGCAATGTTCAGCTTTTGAAAATTCAGGTAAACCACTTGAAAGCATTATTAAATAAAATTACAAATTTTAAGAATCCATTTAGGATTCTTTTTTATTAGGTATATAAATAGTGTATGGAATATTTATTGATTTATTTTATAGCAAATGATATGATTATAATAGAATAGGTGATTAAAAGTGAATGAAGGGATAAATACTAAAGGTAAATTTATTAATGATTTTAATACCGAGATTAAAATTAATAAAAAAGATGATAATTTTATTTCATATATTAATGATACTGAAAAGAATAACGACTTAAATAAAAATACAAAAAAGAAAATAAAATATATTATTACTATAATTGGAGATAATTATATAAAAAATATTTCTCTTAATGATTATGAAAGTAATAAAATTACTTTTGGGCGTTCAGAAGATAATGACATTGTTTTACCATCTTTATTAGTATCACAGCATCATGGATACTTTATTATTGATGATGGTTCCATAAGAGTTTTTGATGAAAATAGCAAAAATGGTATTTTTGTTAATAGTGTTAAAGCAAAAGATAGCTATTTAAATGACGGTGATTTCATCAAAATTGATAATCCTAATAATCCTCTAAGTATAGGAATACTAATGGTTATTACAATTGGAGAAAAAGCAAATAAGTGGGTTAGCTTTCCTTTACGTGATAAAAAAAATGTATTGATTGGTAGAGGTGAAGATTGTGATATTGTTTTCAATCGTATATCTGTGTTACTTAAACATGCTAAAATCACAAAACTAGATAAAGGACATTATATAAGTGCTTATAATAATAAAGGTAGTATAATACTAAATAATAATATATTAGTAGGACAAAAGCTTCTTAAAGACAAAGATGTAATAATTATTAATAACATTAAGCTTATATATAATAAAAATAGTATTTTATATCAGTTATATGATGAAGGCGTTAGACTTGATGCTATAGATATAGTTAAAACTATAAAAGTTAAAGGAAAAAAGAAAGATATTGCACAACATATTAATTTTTCGGCAACTCCTGGTCAATTTATCGCATTTATTGGAGGAAGCGGAGCTGGTAAATCTACATTTTTAAAGTGTATCAGTGGTATTTCAAAACCTACAAGTGGTAAAGTTTTGGTTAATGGTAGTGACCTGTTTAATAATTATTCTGCTTTAAAAAATTTGATTGGTTATGTACCACAAGAAAATATAATTTTTAACGATTTAACTTTAATTGATATGCTTAAATACTCAGCTAATCTTAGAATGCCTGATGATGTTACTTATCAAGAAAAAATTAATAGAATTAATAATGTATTAGAGATAGTCGAATTATCCGATAAAAAAGATGTTATGATTAGAAACCTTTCTGGTGGACAAAAAAAAAGAGCATGTATAGCTGTTGAATTAATTGCAGACCCTAAATTATTTTTTCTTGATGAACCTACAAGTGGTCTTGACCCAGGAACAGAAAGAAGTATAATGAAAACATTAAGAAAAATGGCTGATAGTGGTAAAACAATAATATTAGTTACTCATAATACTTTAAATCTAAATTTATGTGATAAAGTTGTATTTTTTGGATATGGTGGTAAATTATGCTTTGATGGAAAACCTGATGAAGCTTTAGAATTCTTTAAAGTTAAAGATTTTGTCGATATTTATAATTTAATCTCAAATGACCCAGATAAATGGTTAAATGAATTTAATGAATCAAAAAATAATAACAAAAATAACATAGATGAATTTAATACTAATAATAAAAATATTGAAAATGAAATTACAAATATTAATAAAAAGAAGAATTCTAAATCATTTTCTAAACAATTATATACATTGTTTAGAAGAAGATTAAAAATATTAATTAATAATCATCAACAATTAATACTACTTTTTGCACAAGTTCCTTTAATTGCATTTTTATTATCTATTGTTGTTACTAAAAATATATTTTATTCTTATGAAGAAACCAAAGCAATTTTATTTTCTTTAGTTACAGCTGCTATATGGTTAGGACTTTTAAATGCAATTCAAGAGGTTTGTAAAGAACGAGTAATTTTAGAAAAGGAATATATGTCTGATTTACGTATATCATCTTATTTGTGCTCAAAACTACTTTTTCTATTTTTACTTTCTGTAATTCAATCTTTTCTATTGATTTCTGCATTTGTTTTATTTGTTGATGTTCCAAGTAATGGTATTATTTTTAGCTGGTATATAGAAACTATTTTTATAATTATATTAACTATATTTTCAGCTTCTTCCATGGGACTTTTTGTTTCTATATTGGCTAAAGATTCATCTTCTGCTTCAACAATGCCTACATTACTTTTGGTACCTCAATTATTATTTTCTGGAATACTATTTCCATTAAATGGTGTTATAGGTAAGATATCTAATTTTATATTATGCAGATGGTCTGTAGAAGCACTTGGAACTATTAATGATTTAAACAGTTTAATTAGTTCTATACAAGAAGTTTTTCCTGGATACATTAGAGAAGTAGAAAGTTATTACTCTTTTACGATTAATCATTTAGTTTATGATGGAACTATAATTATTATTATGACGGTTGCTTTTATTATTATTAGTTTTGTTATCTTGAAAAGACAGTTGGAAAGTGGTAGATATTAATGAAGAAAGAAATTAAAAATTGGAAAATTTATGAAAAAATAGGTGAAGGAGGTTTTTCTGAAGTATATAGAGCAGTAAATAATAATGGAGATGTATGTGCTGTTAAATATATAAGTTTACCAAAAAATGATGAGGAAATTAGATTTCTTTTTACCGAAGGATACATAAGAAGTGAAGATGATATAAATATTTATTATTTGCATATCATTGAAAATATTAAAAAAGAAATTGAAATAATGAAAAATCTTGATAATAATGATCATATTATTAAGTATTATGACTTTTTTCAGGAGAGTAAAAAAGAAGAAAATGGATATGATATATATATATTTATGGAATATGCAACTGATATACTTAAATATTTTTCTGAAAAGGAAGTTACAATTACTGATGTAATTAAACTTGGCAGTGATATATGTAAAGCTTTAGAATATTGTTCTTCAAAAAATATTATACATAATGACATTAAGCCTAGTAATATATTTATTGATGAAAAAGGTAATTATAAACTTGGAGATTTTGGAATAGCAACATCAAATAATAATTTAAATGGATTTGGTACATTAGATTATATTTCTCCTGAAGTTTATAATGGTGAAAATCCAAATACAACATCTGATATATATTCATTAGGACTTGTTATGTATAAATTGATTAATGGAAATCTTCCATTTGTAAGTTTTGATATTGATGAAAAGAAGGCATTTGATATTAGAATGTCGGGTGAAAAAATTCCAAATATAGATGGAATATCTAATGAAATTATGAGTATCTTGACTAAAGCATGTTCATTTAATCATAATAATAGATATGATAGTGCTAATAAAATGAGAAAAGATTTAGAAAAAATAAAAATATATTCTAATACTAGTAAAAAAATTAATTTTTCATCTGATTTGACATCTGTTACTATTGGAATATATGATAATGATGCTATTAAGAATAATGATATTAAAGATAGTTATTTTGATTTAATAAAGAATAGTTCAATAGCTATTAAAATAAGAAATTTTTTTGCAGAAAATTTCGTTTTAAAAATAGTAATGTTGTTTTTAATTCTTTGTTTATTATTTTTACTTATACTTAAAGGATATTTTTCTTTAAAAAAATGTGATAGTGGGTATATAAATAAAAATGGAACCTGTGTTAAAGGATATTATTACTGTGAAAATGGATATACTTTGAATGATGACAATAAATGTCAAAAAACAATAGATTCTGTAGATGCTAAAATTACATATACCTGTAAAGATGGTTATAGTGTAAGTGGTGATATTTGCGTAAGTAATGATATTAGAGATTCAAAATTTGTATACAAATGTGCAGATGGTTTTAAACTAAAAGATACTAAATGTGAAAAAGTTGAATCTGCAGATGCAGTTGTAGTATATTCTTGTCCTAAAGGATATATTTCATCTGGAAATCAATGTTTTACCATTTCTAATATTTCTGCTGAAGTTAAATATTCATGTCCTGATTCTTCTTATAATTTATCTGGAACTAATTGCATAAAAAATAGACCAAGTATAGTTGCTGCTTCTATCAAATATTCTTGTAGTTCTGGAACATTAAAAGGCCAAACTTGTGAACACACTGCAAGTCCATATTATTACTGGTGTGCACAAGGAAGATATGATTATACCGATGGATTATGCCATTACACTACCTTTGCTAATAAAACATATTATTGTTCTCAAGGAACATCAGATGGAAAAGGAAATTGTGTTATTTCTTCTAATACAACAATAGCTGCTACGAAAAAATATATTTGTCCAAGTGGATATATAGCTGTTAATAATCAGTGTGCTAAAACAACTGGAATAGCAGCCACAAGTAAATATATATGCACTGATGATACTGTACTTAAGGGTACAAAGTGTTACGCCACAATAACTACTGATGCTGTTGGAATGTATGTATGTGAAGAAGGATTTGTTGCAAGTGGTACCAAATGTTATAAAAATAGTTTTCCTAAAGCAATAAAAAAGTATACTTGTTCTAAGGTATATACACTAAATGGTGAAAAATGTGAAAAGTATGAATTTTCTCCTGCTAAAGCTCATTACGATGAATAATATTTGTTGATTAAATAGAATATATAAAAAGTAATTTATAATATTTTGAGCAGTAAAATATTTTATTGCTCTTTTTATGTTGAATTAGTTTGGTTTAATAATAAATTTTATATAAGCACAGTATGATTTTAGACTATCTAAAAAGAAATATTTTATGATATAATAGATACAACCTAATGTCATATAAATAAAAAAAGAGTAATAATTATGAATGGTAATTTAATAGAAAGATTTTATTTAGAGACACCATCATTAGAACGTAAAAATGAAATAATAGATTATATAAATGAATTTGTAGAATATAATTCAGATATTAATGGAAGTGGATCATTAGATAATATATTATATGGATACACATTTGAACAATCACTTGAAAAATGAAAATATTAAATATAGAACATTAATAACACTTGCAATTGATAGTGGGGCAAGAAGAAGTGAAATATGTGCTCTTAAATGGAATGATGTAGATTTTGAAAATAATACTATTCTAATTGATAATGGATTAAAAGTAGTAAATGGAATAGTAGATGAATCAAAAGCTAAAAATACATATTCCAATAGAAAGATTATAATCAGTCAAGTATGTATTGATTTATTAAAAGAGTACAAAGCTTGGCAAGATGATTATAAAAAGAAACTTGGAAGAATGTGGAAAAATGAAAACAGAATTTTTACATCAAAATATGGTACTCATATTCATCCAGATACTTGTACAGATATACTTTCTCAAATTATTAAAAAATATGATCTACCTAAAATTACTTTTCATGAATTAAGACATACTTGCACTAGCTTGTTAATAGATAATGGTGTTAATATTAAAGCTGTTAGTTTAAGACTAGGACATTCAAATACAAATACTACAATGAACATATATACACATGCTTATGAGGCTAGTAAACAGCAAAGTGCAGATATGTTTGATAAGATTTTGAAAGGTGTTTAAAAATTGGTATGGCACCATTTTACGGCACCCGTTAATTGTTAAAACATAACTTTAGAAAGAATAATGTTTATTTTCCCCGGTGTTTAAGGCAAAAAAACGATGTGTAATAAATCGATGGCTAGAGTTTTATCAAAAACCTTCTAAGCCGTCGGTCACACGTTCGAATCGTGCCGAGGACACCATTAATGTTAATTAAGCCTTATATTTAGGCTTTTTTAATTGTTTTTTTATTTTGAACCACACTTTCAACCACACTTTAAAGGTTAATATTGACTTTTATATACATTTAATGTATATTTGTTCTTACGAGAGATTCCTTGTTATAAGTGAAGAACTATTCTAGTTCGATGGACTTCGTGGGAATCTCTCTTTTTGTTGCTTTTTTTAGCATTTTTTTATATAATATACACTAATTTGAGGGGTTAATATGAATGAATTTGATATTAGGAGAGAGATGGATAATATAATTAATTTCATTAAAGATAATTTTTCTAGTATTAGTGAAGATGAAGTTAAAGAATTATATAAAAGATATTTATTTTTAGAAAGTAGAGTTAGTACTAATAGTCCATCATTTAAAGCTGATAAGGATAAATATAGATATGGTAATTGTTATTGTTATGCGTTAGGATTTACAACTCATGATGTATTCAGTGATGTGTATGCTAGATTTAAAAAGAAGATGATGACACATAATATAGGCTTTATAAGTAACAATATTATTGATGTATCAGATCCTAATGATTTAATGTTTGGATTTGAAACTGATATGGGTTACTTAAGAATAAAATGTTTTGATAGTGAAGTAGATAAGCCAAATTTACATAATGGATATAAAGTTTCATTATATAGAGGTTTTAAAGATTTTCATTTTACAAGACAAAATAGTGATGGAAGTTGGTCACACAAAGTAGGATATAGACCTATAATAACTAAATGTAATCCTTTTGATGTTTCAGATTATGATATTATCCATACATATGAAATAGTTAAACCTCTTGTTAGGAGGCTTAAATGACGCTAGAATATTTAAAAACGTATAGAGAACTTGTATTTGTTTATGTTAGATTAATATCAAATATTAGAAATTTAACATCTTTAGATGTGTATGAATTATATAGAGAATATCTAAAATTGTGTGTTAAACTTGGAACTAATAAGCCTCTTTTTGATGAGAAGGAAGGCAAATATAATCATTCTAATTGTTATATGTATGCTTTGGGATTAATAACTCCAGAAATATTTGCAAGTGTATATGAATATAAAGAAATAGATAATTTAACTCATAACTTAGGGTTTATGACTGATGACCTTTATAGTTCAAATGATTTAAATACTAATTTATATGATTTGCAAAAGGATTTGGAATTGCTTGGTATAGACTCTTATGAATGCACTATGCTTGGGGATACTCATCATGGAGGATATAAAATTGCTTTTTTTAAAGCACCTTTTGATTTTCATTTTATAAGACAAAATATGGATGGTACTTGGTCTCATAAGTTAGGTTATTCTCCTATAATTGAAAGAGTAGAGATGCCTCAAGAAAGAGTACTTGGAAGATATAACTATATTAAAACTTTAGAGATAGTTAAACCTATAATTGAGAAATAAATTGACATATTGTATCAAATGTGATATAATATGTACATTATTAAGGGGGAATTGATATGTCATGGATTCTTGCATTATATATTTGGGGAATTGTTGCTAGTAGTATTGTTAATACAACAAATAGTTTACTTGCTTTATGGTATGCTAAAACTGAGGATAAAGATTATTACGAGAAATTTAAAAAGAAATCTAAAGATGCTAAAATTGCATTCTTTGCTAAAAATATAATTAAAATATTTATACCGGTTTATAATATAATTCATCCTATTGTTATGATTTTAAATTCAAAATTAATTAGTTTATTTCATCCAATTAAGTCATTAAAAAATAACGGTAAATATTTCTTAAATGAATGGAAACGTCAAGAAGCTAAAAATGAATCATCTAAGGAGAAAATTAAAAATAAACTTAATAAAATATCTAACTGGTTTAATAAGACTAAAGAAAACGTTAAAACTGAAAAAGATAAAATGCTTGAAGAAAGAAAAAATAAAAAGGCTGAATCTAAAGAAAATCTTTCTAAAGATAAAACTTATACAGAAACCGAATTATCTGAAAGAATTAGTTCTGTTAGAAGTGAGTATAATAGTTTAATAAAAAAATATAATTCTTTAGAAAATTCTAGTGAAAAGAGAAAAGTTGCTTTAAGAATAAATGAACTTGTTGATGAATATAATGATTTAGAAAAACAAAGTAAAGAATTAAAAAGTAAACAAACTAAAACTTCAACACCTGTAGTAACAGAAAGAACTGCTACTAATACTAGAAAAGAAAATACTATTAGTCATAATGAAAGAATTATTAAAGAAATAGATACAAATATGGCTTTATTAAAAGATGAACATAATAGACTTAAAAGACAATATAATAGTTTAAAAGCTAATGGTGCATCACAAACAGAATTAAATACTGTTCTTAGAAAAGCACAAAGAGTGGCAACTGAATATAATGAATTAAATATTAGACGTAAATCATTAGTTACAAATAAACCTGTTGTTCAAAATAATAGAACATCTAGAAACATTGATTTAGCTGTTACAGTTGACTCACTTGATAATGAAATTCAAAACTTAATGAATGAAAAAACTAGACTTGAAAGACTATATATTAAATCAATAGCTGATGGTGCTAGTAAAAAAACAGTTGACTCAATTATTAGTCAAAAAGAAGATGTTGAAAAGAGAATAAGCTATTTAATAAGTTATAGAAGAAATTTAATAGAGGAAAGTCAACCAACAAGTGGAGGTATGACTTTAAGAAGATAATCTTGTGATTATCTTTTTTTTATATTATAATTGTATTGAGGTAATAATATGAGAGGCGTATATATACATATTCCTTTTTGTAAGAATATATGTAGTTATTGTGACTTTTGTAAATTCTTATATAATGAGGAGTGGGCTAATACTTATTTAGATTTTTTAAATCAAGAAATTCAGGAATATTATGAAGGAGATAAAGTAAAAAGTATTTATATAGGTGGTGGTACTCCATCCAGTCTTAGTACTAGTAATTTAAATAAATTATTTGAAATTATTAGTCATATAAGAAGAATAGAGGATGCTGAAATTACTTTTGAATGTAATATTAATGATATAACAGAAGAATTACTTATTATACTTAAAGGAAATAATGTAAATAGACTTAGTATAGGAGTAGAGAGTTTTAATAAAAGAAATCTTAAATTAATGAATAGAAGTCATACTAAAAAAGAAGTGTTTGAGAAAATTAATTTATGTAAAAGACTTGGTTTTAATAATATTAATGTAGACTTAATATATGCTCTTCCTGATGAGAGTTTATTTACTCTTAAGAGTGATTTAAATACTATGTTAAAACTTGGTATTACTCATGTAAGCACATATTCATTAATTATAGAAGAACATACTATGTTATATAATAATGGTACTAAATCTATAGATGAGTTACTTGATTATAAAATGTATAAATACATATGTAAGAAGTTAAAGAAACGTGGTTTTCATCATTATGAAGTTAGTAATTTCTCATTACCTGGTTATGAAAGTAAACATAATTTAATATATTGGGATAATAATGAATACTATGGTTTTGGACTTGGAGCTCATGGATATATAAATGAAATGCGATATGAAAATACTCGTAACTTTAATAAATATTTAAAAGGAAAATATAGACTTAATGAATTACTTGTATCTACTCAAGAAGAAATGGAAAATGAAGTAATACTAGGACTTCGTAAGTTAGATGGTATAAGTATTAGTGAATTTAATAATAGATTTAAAAAAGATATTTTTGATGTGTTTAAGTTAGATGAAGCAATTAAACGTAAATATCTTATAATGAATGGAGATAAAATATATATACCTGAAGATAAAATATATGTTATGAATGAAATAATTAATATGATTTTATAGAAAGGAAAAAAGATGAAAATATTTAAATTGATAGGGGATTTAAAGAAATATATATTTATTATGTTAGTATTTTGTATTATTCAAGTATTTTGTGAACTTTATTTACCTAATATAATGAGTAATATAGTAGACATAGGAATAGCTAACTCTGATAAAGCATTTATCACTAAAGAAGCCATAGTTATGCTTATTACAACAATTGTGTGTTTAATATCACATACTATGGTTGTTTATAGTACAGCTAAGTTTTCTAATAATTATGGTTATAAAATTAGAAAAGCATTATATTCAAAGATTACATCTTTCAGTAAGAAAGAAATAGATGAGTTTGGAGCTTCAACTTTAATAACAAGAAGTACTAATAATGTTAGTAATATAACAAGTACATTTAGTTTTGGACTTAGACTTATAGTATTCGCTCCAATAATGGGAATAGGTGCTGCTATAATGGGGTATAAAACTGCTCCTAGTTTAGCACCAATAGTAATAGTTGCAGTATGTATATTAGTTCTTGGGCTTACTACTATATTTATGCTTGTGTTTCCTAAGTTTGAAGTATTACAAAAACTACTTGATAAATTAAACGCATCTACTAGAGAGATCTTATCAGGGTTAAGGGTAATAAAAGCATTTAATAAACAAGATTACTTTAAAAAGAGATTTGATAAAGTAAATACTGAAAATAAAAAATTAAATATATTCTTAAATAAAGTTTTATATTTAGTAGAACCTATGATGTCTTTAATAATAAATATTGCTACGATTGTTATAGTTTATGTATCTTGTGATTATTTAAGTCTTGGTACTCTTGAAATTGGTTCTATGATGGCATTTATTCAATATATGTCTACAGTATTATTAAGTTTTATGATGTTGCTTGTTATAATATTGAATATACCAAGAGTAGTAGTATCATTTAAGAGAATTAATGAAATATTAAGTGTAGAACCTAGTATTAGTAATACTGGTAGAATTAAACTTAATAGTTTAGAAAGTATTGAATTTAAAAATGTATTTTTTAGATATGATAAAGCACATGAAGATATCCTTAAAAATATATCATTTAGAATAGAAAAAGGAGAGAATGTTGGTATTATAGGTAGTTCTGGTAGTGGTAAAACTACTATAGTGAATTTGCTTTTAAGACATATTGATGCGACTAGCGGTGAAATACTAATAAATGGTATTGATATTAAAGAGTATGATATAGAATCACTTAGAAATATATTTGCATACACTCCTCAAAAGACTTTATTATTTAAAGGGTCTATTCGTGAAAATTTAACATTTGATAAGAATCTTGCAAATAATGTTCTTGATAATGCATTAGATGAAGCTGCTATAAAAGACTTTATTGATAATAATAGTGAAGGATATGAATTTAAGATTGAACAAGCTGCTGCTAATTTAAGTGGTGGTCAAAAACAAAGAATGTCTATTGCTCGTGCATTGTTAAGTGGTGGTGAATGTTTACTTTTTGATGATTCATTTAGTGCAGTAGATTATATAACTGATAAAAGAATAAGAAGTTCAATAAATAAAAATTATAGTGATAAAATGGTTATACTTGTTACTCAAAGAGTTGGAACAATAAAAGAAGCTGACAAGATAATAGTAATAGATGAAGGAAAGATTGAATCTATTGGTAACTATGAAACTCTTGAAAACTCTAGTAAAGTATTTAAAGAATTTATTGATTCTCAAAAAAGGGAGGTGGCATAGATGAAAAAGAAAAATAATAAAGCTCCTACTTTTAGTGAGATGGTTAGTAAAACATTTAAGATAATTAAAGACTATAAAAATCACTATATACTTATAATATTGTTCTGCTTACTTGCTGCTTTATTTAGTGCTTTAGCTCCATATTTTTTAGGGTATGCCACAGATAGCTTATATGATTCAATTAAAAATGGTACTGCGTTTAATTACATTTATATAGTAAAAGTTCTAATGATAGTTTTATCTTGTTATATTATAGATGCTGTATGTACTTATTTTAAAAGTTATATGTCTTCAAAGCTTGGTCAAGAAATTGGATATGACTTAAGACGCAAACTTATTAATAAAATTAATGTTACTAAATTAAGAAAACTTGATAGTATGAAGAAAGGTGATATTATTAGTAAAATAACTAATGATGTAGAAAGACTTACTGATAATATTACTGAAATAATACCTGAACTTGTATATAATATTTCGTTAATAATAGGTGTTGTTATAATGATGTTTATACTTGATGTTAAACTTGCATCTCTTACGATAATTGCAATTCCTCTTACATATTTCTTACTATCATTTGTAGTTCGTAAGACACAAAATTACTTTGAACTTAATCAAAAAGCTATAGGAAACGTTAACTCTTTTGTAGAAGAGAGTGTTACTAATAGTGATGTAATAAAGTCATTTAATAAAGAAAAATATTTTAATAAGAAGTTTGATAAAGAGAGTAAAACACTATCAGAATATGGATTTAAGAGTAGTTTTTATAGTAGTCTTGCAGTTCCTTTTAATAAAGCTATTGGAAACTTAAACTATATAATTATTGTTTGTGTTGGTAGTATTAGTGTTATTAAAGGACATATGAGACTTGGAGCTATTCAATCATTTATACAATATATGAAGGATTTTAATAGACCTATGAATGTAGTAGCTCAAGTAATAAGTAATTTACAAATGGCTATTGCAAGTGTTGATAGAATATATGAAATACTTGATTTAGAAGAAGAAACTAATGGTAAAATAAAAGAATTTACTTTTAATGATTCAATTGAATTTAAAGATGTAACATTTAGTTATGTTGAAGGTAAAACAGTTCTTAAGAATTTTAATCTTAAAATTAATAAAGGTGAAAAGATTGCGTTAGTTGGTAAGACAGGGGCAGGTAAAACTACAATAGTAAATCTTCTTATGAATTTTCATGCTCATTATACTGGTCAAATATTAATTGATGGAGTAGATATTAGAGATATAGATAAAACTTCATATAGAAAACTAATAAGTATGGTTCTTCAAGATACTTGGTTATTTGAAGGAACTATTAAAGAAAATATAGTTTTTGATAGAAGAATTAGTGATGAAAAGTTAAGTAAAGCGCTTTCTAAATCTAAGATACTTCATATGATAGAAGGACTTCCGAATGGACTTGATTATGAAATAAATGAAGAAACTAATAATATGTCTGCTGGTGAAAAACAATTACTTACGATTGCTCGTGCTTTAGTTCAAGATCCAGAGATACTTATACTTGATGAAGCAACATCTAATGTTGATACACGTCTTGAATATTTAATAAATCATTCTATGAATAGTTTAATGAAGAATAGAACTTCTATAGTTATAGCTCATAGACTTTCAACTATAGTTGAAAGTGATAAGATAGTTGTTATAAAGAATGGTCAAATACTTGAAACTGGTACACATAAAGAATTACTTAAAAATAAGGGTTACTATTATGAACTTTATAGTAGTCAATTTGATTTGAATGAGGAATAATATGGATAAATATGTTGTAGGTTTGGATGAAGCAAAAGAATTAACTAAAGAAAGTCCACTAGGATACACAAGAGATCTTACTACTTGTATTGCTGTACTTTTACATTTAAAAGAATCTAGTATACTTATGCATATAGCTGCATTTGAAAGTGGAGTAATAGAACTTGATAAATTTATAAATATAGTTAATGAAAGAAAAAGTGAGATAGAAAAGGCTGAAGTATTTAAGTCTCTTAAGACAGTACCATCTAGTTTAGATATGGTATGTGATATTCTTACTAATAATGGTATTTCATTTGAACTAGAAGATGTATTTAGAAATTATTCTAATATGACATCAGTAGGTTATAACTTTAATACTAAAACATACTATATGATTGATATGTACCTAGGTGAACCTGAATTCAAAGAAGTTCCTAAAGGATATAAAATAGAATTATAAAAATCATAGATTATATATTTTTTAAAGAGAACTATCAATAGTTCTTTTTTAATTTGACAATAATTTTACAAACTATTTTTTAAAAGGTATTTACAAAAGCAAACAAAAATAGTAATATAGTGGTAGGAAGTGAAACAAAGTGGTAGAAAGTGGGGTGCTTTGAAATGCTTATGGGTGAATTTCATCATAACCTTGATGAAAAAAGTAGATTAATCATTCCAAGTAAGTTTAGAAATGAGCTTGGAGAAAAAGCTATTATCACTAAAGGGCTAGATAAGTGCTTATTTATCTATTCTGAAAATGAATGGAATAAGATAGTGCAAAAAGTAAGTAACCTACAATTTACTAAAAAGAATGTAAGAGCTTTTGAAAGATCTTTCATTGGTGGAGCTTCTTTAATTGAATTCGATAAACAAGGTCGAATTAATATTACCTCACCGTTAGTTCATTACGCCAATATTAATAAAGAATGTGTAATTATTGGCGTAAATGAACGACTAGAAATATGGAGTCTAGAAGAATTTAATAATTATATGAAAGAGAATGAAGAAAATCTTGATGAAATAGCAGAAGATATCTTCGAAGCAAATTATGAAGCATAAAAGTGTATTGTTAGAAGAGGTAATAAATTATTTAAATGTTAAACAGGGTGGAATATATGTGGATGCTACTGTAGGATATGCAGGACATTCAAGTGTAATATTAAAGAAAATTGGAAAAGAAGGGGTTCTTTTCGCCTTTGATCAAGATGATGAAGCAATAGAGTATTCAACTAAAAGATTAAGTGCTATTAGTGATAACTTTACAATATTTAAAAGTAACTTTGTTAATATGAAAAAATATATTAATGAAAATGTAGATGGAATTATCTTTGATTTAGGGGTTTCAAGTCCTCAATTAGATGAGGCAGAAAGAGGATTTAGTTTTCATAAAGATGCTCCTCTTGATATGAGAATGGATAAAAGTAATCCATTAAATGCTAAGATAGTAGTAAACGAGTATAACTATCAAAAATTAGTAGAAATTCTATTTAAGTTTGGTGAAGAAAAATATGCTAAAAGTATTGCAAAAGCAATTATAGATGCAAGACCAATTGAAACAACACTAGAACTTGCAGAAATAATCATTTGATTTATTAAAAATTGGTGGTAGACTTGAAGTAATTTCATTTCATTCTTTGGAGGATAAAATAGTTTCAAAAGTTTTCAAAGAATTATGTAGTGATGATCCTAGTACTAAGAAGCTTCCAGTTGTTCCAGTTGAATTAAGTGCAAGAGCTAAAAAAATAGTGAAATTAACACCTAGTACTGATGAACTAGATGATAACAATAGAAGTAGAAGTTCTAAATTAAGAGTAATTGAAAGGATAAGGTAAATGAAACAAAAAAGATATGTAAAAACTAAGGGGGAAGGGTTACTTAAATCATTGACAGTAATTTTCTTCGTTGGATTTTTACTATCAACGTTTGTTTTGAGTGCTAAAGTTCAATCAAGTAATTCTGAACTTCAAAGATTAAAAAGTAAAGTAGAAAGTCAACAAAAGTTAAATTCAAGTATGCAAATGAAAATAAATGAACTTGCATCTTTAGATAATGCTTTAGAAGTTGCGGATGCCAATGATTTGAAGTATAATAATAGTAATATTAGAGTAATTTCAAAGTAGAGGTGGCATATGAAGAAAACAAGAGTAATTAAGATAAATGCAGTATTCATAATTATTGTTGTTTTTATTTTTGCTGCAATAATTTTTAAATTGTTATGGATAGGACTTGGAAATGTTAAAGTAGATGATAAACCACTTGCTGAGTTTGCTAGTAATCGTGACACAAGAAAAAAGACTTTAACTGCTAAACGTGGTACTATTTATTCTGCTAAAGGAGAAGTTTTAGCAAAAGATGTAAATAGTTATACAGTAATAGCTTATTTAGATCCAAGTAGAACAAAGGATGAAAAAAGACCATATCACGTTGTAGATAAAGAAAAAACTGCTGAACTTTTAAGTCCTTTAATAAATATGACTAAAGAAAGAATTTTATCTTTATTAAATACTAAGATCAAATCTTGTAATGAAGATAATACTGAATGTATAGAAAAAGTACCATATCAAGTAGAATTAGGTCCTGGTGGTCGTGGCATTACAGAGTTATTAAAAGATCAAATAGAAGACTTGGATTTACCAGGTATTGACTTTATTGCTAGTACTAAGAGATATTATCCTAATGGTGACTTCTTGTCATATACTCTTGGGTATGCTAAAAATAATGATAATAACCAGTATGTTGGTGAAATGGGATTAGAACTTTATTATAATGATGAACTTACTGGTACTGATGGTTATAAACAATATCAATCTGATTTATATGGATATCAAATAACAACTACACCAGCTGTAGAGAAGAAAAGTATTAGTGGAGATGATTTATATTTAACAATAGATGATAATATTCAGATGTTTACTGAACAAGCAATGAATACTTTAGAAGAAGGTAAACCTGAATGGGCTACTATATCTGTAGTAAATGCTAAGACTGGTGAAATATTAAGTGTTGCATCAAGTCCTAGTTTTAATAACAATACTTTAGAAATTAAATCATATTATGATCCATTTGTTGCTTATGAGTATGAGCCGGGTTCAACAATGAAAATATTTAGTTTTATGGCAGCTATGGAAAATGGAATATATGATGGAAGTAAAAAATATAAGAGTGGAACTATTAAAATAGATGAAGCTAATATTAAAGATTGGAATAATAGAGGATGGGGTATGATTACATTTGATGAAGGATTTATGGCTTCTTCGAATGTAGCTGCTGTTAACTTGGCTATGGATCTTGGTAGAGCTAAGTTAAAAGATTATTATACTTCGCTTGGTTTTGGTAAGAAAACTGGTATTTCACTTCCTAATGAGAGTAAAGGTACAGTTAATTTTAGATATAATACTGAAGTTGCTGCTGCATCTTATGGTCAAGGTATGACAGTTAGTGCTATTCAAATGGTACAGGCTCTTACTAGTATAGCTAATGATGGAGTTATGATTAAACCATATTTGGTATCTAAAATAGTTAGTGGTGAAACTGGTGAAATAGTTCTTGAAAATAAAAGGACTGAGGTAGCTAAGGTAGCTAGTACTGAAACAGTAACAAAGATTAAAGATATAATGCGTGGAGTTGTACAAGATGGATGTAAGATATCTACTGGTGGTGGATATAATGTACCTGGATATGACGTTATAGGTAAAACAGGTACAGCTCAAATTGCTTCTAGGAGTGGTGGATACTTAAAGGGAAACAGAAACTATATAAGAAGTTTTGCAGCTTTATTTCCAGGAGATGATCCAGAGATAATAATATATGCTGCTGTTAGTAAAGTAACTGATGCTAAATACTTAAAGAACGCTGTTAAAGGATTAATAAAAGATGCTGGAACTTACTTAAATATAGTAGGAAATAAAGAAGTAGAAGAAACTGGTACATATACTACAAAGAGTTATATAAACTTAGATACTAATATAGTTAAAACGAATTTAGAAGCATCTTCTATGAAACCCATAGTTATAGGAGAAGGAACTAAAATAATAAAACAATATCCTAGTGCTAATACTAAGTTAAATGCAGGAAATAAAATATTCTTAGTGACAAATGATACTAATTATAAAATGATAAGTATAAAAGACTGGAGTAGGAGTGATGTAACTACATTTGCTAGTCTTACTGGAATAGATGTTTCTTTTGAAGGATATGGATATGCTAAAACAAGTTCTATAAAGATAGGTGAGGTGCTTAGCAAAGGTACTAAACTAGTAGTAGGACTTGAACCAAAGTATAAAGAAGAGATTAAAGATGAGAAGAAGGATGGAAAAAGTTAATCCTTCTTTTTAATTCGACAAATTTTTTAATATTAGTGATATACAATATACTTGAGGTGAG
The DNA here is from genome assembly GCA_004560915.1 of bacterium. Next base: position 23,865 of record SFTR01000001.1, read on the forward strand.
ATATGAGAACATTTTATTTATTTGAAGTAAAAGATAATATTATTAGAAATTATAGAAATAATTATGAAGAATTATATACTATGCTTGAAAATATACATCATTTAAAAACTGAAGATATAGTTCTTGGTTATAACATATTTAATTCTTTAGTAGTTCCTTTAAAGAAAGAAGAATATAATCAATATATAAAAGAAAATAATATAGAAAATGAAAACTATATTTGTTATAACTATACTCATACTATAAATGATTTTTATAATGATGAAACTACTAAAATGACTATTAATAACTCTCATATAAAGATTAAAACTAATAAAAATGCTCCATCATTTTTTTATAACATTCGTACATTTAAAAATATATTTGTATGTGACTTTGATAACCATGATTATTTTCTTTTGGATAATAATATATATTCTTGCATAAACTCTTAATTCTTGATAGAATTATCTTGAGGAGATGAATTTATGTTAATATTAGAAACAGTTAAATGTACTGGTAATATCTGGATGGATATTTTATATTTAGTAATTGGTCTTGTAGTTGGACTTATAGCTGGGTTCTTTATTTCTAAAAAGTTAGTTTCAAAACAATTAAAAGAAAATCCACCTATAAATGAAGAAATGATTAAGACTTTAATGAGAGGTATGGGTAGAAATCCTAGTCAAAAACAAGTTAATCAATTAATGAAACAAATGCAAAAGTTCCAATAGGAGCTTTTTTTGTGTTATAATTTTTATGGTGAAATATATGAATAAGTTTTTTGGACATTTACATACAGTAAATAAACATAGATTTGAAGTATTTAAATTATGTTGTAAAGTTGGTATACCTTTTAGAGG
>SFTR01000002.1 GCA_004560915.1 bacterium
CATATACATATACAGTACATTTTTTGCTTCCTAAACAGCGGTGAGCATCAAATGATAGTCCTGGGGTTTCATATTTTGTTTTTTCTTTAGTATGTGGATCTACATATTCAACTATTACTGTATAATAATATGCCTCATCAATTACATTTTTAAACTCACTATTTCTTGTTGAATAAGTTTTATAGTCAATTATATTTCCTTCTACTTTAACACCTTTTTCTTTTATTTCTTTTAATCTTTTTCTCTCTTTATAAAAAATCTACTTTTCCAGTATCCATTCTTGTAAATATTTTATTTCACTATTACAGAATTCACATTTACCTTTAGTGGCATCAATAGATGCTCCACAATTATGACATTTTATATAGTTAATACCTTTCTTTAACTCTAAAGTACCTTGAGTATTTTTTCTCATTGTGAATACTTCAGTTAAATATTTAGAATTAAGTTTTCCATTTTCTATAGTTATAACTCTTAAGTAAACAGTTACATCTACATAGTTATTATTATCTTTTTTATAATCTTTAAATTCATCATAATCAATTATATCAAAGTCTATTATATTTTCTTTACTATAATAGTATTTTCTTAATTCATAATTAAAATTATTAAAGAATGTTTTTTTATCAAGATTAGTTCTTTCCCAAAAAACTTTTTGTTTTTCATTTTGTCTATCTTTATATCTTTTGATAGGTCCTAGTATAATATAGCCATCTATTACATAAAAAACATAATAAAATATACATGAAGCTATTAATCCATATATAAAAACTTTAGATATATCATAACTATTAAATGTTCTAGATGTTCCTTTAATATAGAAAAAACTAATTATTAAACATATTATTAAGTCTACTATTCCAGTTATAATTCTATATTTATTACTTCTTAAAACTCTATCATAATGGTATTTACTTCCTAAATCCTTATCCGTGTAATCTATATTATAATGTGTTCTACAATATGGACAACCATCTATAAAGTTCTTTACTTTCCCACTCATACCACAATTTGGACATTTAAATTCTTTGTTTTCTTCTTCTTTTGAAATAAATGTATATTCTATTCTAGAATCAAATGTAGTTTCTTCATGAACTAATTTATTATTTTTATAGTATTCTTTTTTACATATAATACCTTTTGTTATTTCATCGTTTACTGAATTATCAGTGTTTCTTTCTAATATTTCGTTTCCAACTATATATTTAGTCTTAATGTTTATAGAATTTTCTTTTAATTTTTTGTTATGAAATGTATCAGATACTAGTGCCATATTTTCACATCCTATCTATTATTGTTATTGTTGTTGTTATTATTGTTATTGTTATTATTATTTGAAGAGCCTCCACCATATGAGCCTCCACTATCATGCCAATTATCACTATAACGAGATGTATATACTATATGGGGTATTATATTAAACATAGTATTAGACATATTTATACCATCTATAGAAGAAGTTTTAGCATTCGTAGCAATAGTATCAATAGTATTAGTACCATCTTTTAATAATATAGTACTTGTATTAGCACTTACTATTCCATTAGGATACTTCGTTAAGAATTGATATATTTTTTCTACTTCATCTTTAGTAATATTATAATATTTAATGAAATCTATACATCTTTTTTGACGTATTAATTCTTCATAAGTTTCTGCTTCTTTATTCATTTTTAAACTCCTTATCTAAATAATAAAATTCTATATTTTGAAATGGTAAATTTATTGCTTGTATGTGATAATAAGCATTATTCTTTTGTTTATAATAATGATAGTCTCTTAGTGATGAAGTTGTAAAGAATATATTATTTGGATTTTCAATACTATAATTATCTTTATATTCTTTTATTAGATTAGTTATATCTAATTCATAGTAATCTTCTTTATCACTTTTATTATTGTCTAATACGCCTTTATATACTTGATATGTAGCTATATGTCTTTGCTTAGTTCTATTTTCATCACCATAGGTTACTGTGTTTCCACTTAGTATCATAATATAAATAGAATTATTTTCGGGGTATTCACATTCTTCGTTAATCATGTTTTTCTTCATATATATTTTAACTTTACTACTAGGTGTAATATATATAAAGTCTCTTGTATTCTTTAATACTTGTGATTCTAAATTATATTCTATGTTATCTACTTTTAATATAAATACATTTGGTTCATAAATATATTTTAGTTTTTGATCATTAGATATTATTTCTTCTAAAGTTGGATACTCTGTGTTAGTTTTTGCTGGTAAGTATTTTAAACTTTCATTTATTCTCATCTTAGATACATAATCATATACAAATCTATCATTAAAATTATCTTTGTTATAACCTCTATCTTTATACATTAGTTGCTGTAATTTACAAGTATAACTTTTATTAGAATTGTATGTATTCTTTACGAATGGACAACCTGTTTTACATAAATATAAGTATCCACATTTACTGCATTCTTCGTTGAATGGTAATTTATTATGATTTATAAATATCTTTTGATATGCTGTTTTTAATATGTCTTCTACTGTATCTTTATATATATTTCCATAGTAATAGTCTTTATTCTTTTGACCTCTTACACATGAATAAATATCACCATTCTTTTCAAGTAAGAAGAACTTTTCACCACAGTTATCACAATTAGTACAATATCCTGGACCAAACTCATCAAACCAAGGACCATTTACTCCATAATCTAAATCAGTCCCATCAAATTCTTTATGCATCCTATTATATAGTTCTACTTGTTCTTCTTCTGTTATATGATGAAGAATTCCATTTGAATTATAATCAAAACCTATCATAAAGTTAAAATCATTCATATCAAGGCAAGTATTTTTATGTAAATATTTTATGTCTTTTATAATATCGTCTATGTATTTATAATGTTCTTTAAATATAGTTGCTGATACTTTCTTTTTATTTGGTATATCTCTTAATAATTCTATATTTTCAAGTATCTTTCCAAGTGTTTTTTTGTTTCCTTTAGTGACTCTATATTCATCATGCATTTTAAATGGTAAATCTAGACTACCTGAAATAGATACATTAAATTCTTTTATAGTGTCTATGTGTTTATTTAAATCATATAGATTTGTTTTTATATGTGGTGTACCTATTTTAAAGCCTGCGTCTGTTATAACTTTTTTATTTTCTTTATAGTAATTACTTATAAATTCTATTACATCGTGAAAGTCTTTTTTAGATAATGTTGTTACTTCTCCTCCATGAAGAGATATATTAAATGGAATAACATTATTTTGTTTAAATTTATTAACTGCATATTCTAGTGTTTCAAGTGGTGTATATTTTGTTTTTTCATCTACAGTATTATCTTCTAGATAGCAGTATTTGCATCCCATATTGCATGCCATTGTTGGTACATATAACAAATGTATATATTTGTATTCCATATTTTCCCCCTTAGTTAAAGTAGTATATTTGTGTTGGACTATTTTTAAATGCTCTTTCATTTATGCTTACATTTCTTGGTAAAGTTATTGATTCTAAGTCATAACAATTTCTAAATGCTGAAGAGCCTATCTCTCTTAATTTACTTCCTTTATTTATTATTACACTTTCAAGTCCACTTCCGTAGAATGCATGTCCTCCGATTCTTGTTACATTATTTGGTATTGTTATTGTTTTTAATGAGTAACATTCTTCGAAAGTATTTCCTCTTATTTCAGTTAAATTATTTGAAAGTTTGACGTTTTTTATTGAACGATCAAATTGAAATGCTTCTCCCCCAAGTGTGGTTACTGAGTCTGGCATAATTATTTCAGTTAAATTATCACAACTAGCAAATGCTCCACCATCTATAACTTCAAGTCCTTCTGGAAGATTTATTTCTTTTAATGCTGAATATTTAAATGCACTTCCACCTATTTTTTTTAAAGTACTTGGTAATTCAATATATTCTAAATTACTACAATTTTCAAATGCACTTCCACCTATTCTTTCTAATCCATTAGGAAGTGTTACTGATATTAATGAGTATGCATTATTAAATGTATCTCCATTTATTTCTTTTACTTTAGAAGGTATAACTATTGTTCTTAGAGATGTACAATCTTTAAATGCTCCTCCACCTAGATATTCTAAGTTTTCTGGAAGATTTATTTTTTCAAGTTTTGTTAGTCCAGCAAATGCTTGGCCTCTTATTTCTGTTATAGTGTTTGGTAAATTTATTTCAGTTAAATTTTTCATATTTGAGAATGTATTACCACGTAAAGATATTACATTTTTTCCTTTATATGTTGATGGTATAGTAGCGGTTGTATTATTAGTAAGGCCAAATGCATAGAATCTTACTCCATATCCATTATCCATTTTTTCATAGAATATTTTAGGGTTTTTAAATACTACTAGTGGTATACATATTGCAATCATACATCCTATTAATAAATAACTTTTAGATGTATTTTTTACTAATGTTGCTTTGGTACTCATTATAATATTAGATATTTTTTCACTTGGTCTTGATTTAACTTGTTTTGTAATGTATTTCATAAAGTTGAATTTCATTGTAAATATGAATAATACTACTAATATAATAAGACCTACTATATATGTTATAGTTGGAAAATGAAAGAAAATAAGTGATATATAAAAACATAATAATACTGAGAATATAATATTTAAGATATTAAATCTTTTTAGTACTTGATTAGGTACCATTTTCCCTTTAGGGTCTATTCCCGCTTTGTCCATCTCTTTTTTTATACGTTTTTCTATAAAGCCTTCTAGAGTTAAAGTTTGATCGGGTTCATAATCTGTTGGTTGTGCATAAACTGCTTCTTGTATTCCTGTTTTTTGTGTTATCGTTTCAACTTTTAGTTCTACTCCACATGATGTACAAAATTTTTCTCCTGGATTAGTTATATGACCACAACTAGGACACACCAAATTATTTGTTTGATTTGTGTTATTATTTATTATTGGTGTTGCTGACATAGGGTTTGGATTTCTTTTAAGAGTTGCTGACCATATGGCTCTAACTACTGCAATTAGTATTAAGCCGCTTACTATTGGTAGTTCTCCTTCTACTGATGCGCATAAAATTGATATTATTATGGTTGTGATCATTGCCATTTTTTTTGTATTTTTTCTTGATGTTTCATTTGTTATTTTCTTTGCAATTGGTAATACTAAAATAAAATATCCTAAAATAAACATTATTATAGTTTCATATACAAAACTCATATTTTCACCTCTATTATTTATTTATTATATCATAATTATTTTTTATCTTATCTATTATATTAAATATTGTTATTGCAATTCCTACTATTACTATTATTGTTATTATCATATGAAAGTTAATAACTGCTAATGAGAATAATTTCTTAAATAATAGAATTCCCATTATAAATATTGTTAATAGCATACTTATCATTACTAAGTGATATCTTTTTGGTGGATAACATACTCTATAAATGTGAATAAATCCAACAAGACCTACTGTTATTAATGACAATGTTGATTTTTCTATAAAGTCTAATGGTAAGAATGTAATTATCATTATTGATAAGACTATTATAAATGATGTTGGTATTGCCTTTCTAAATACATTTGTTAGGAAGTTTCCAGTAACTTTCTTTTTATTTGGTTCAAGTGCTAATATGAAAGATGGTATTCCTATTGTTAAAGCATTTGTTAGTGTTAATTGTACTGGTATAAATGGATAGTTATAAGGTATTAACATAAATATAAGTGCTAACATTATTGCATATCCAGTTTTAACTATAAATAAACTTGCTGATTTTTCAATGTTATTAATAGTTCTTCTTCCTTCTTCTACTATGCTTGGTATTGAAGTAAAGTCCGAATCTAAAAGTACTAAATCCGAAACGTTATATGCTGCTTCACTACCACAAGCAAGTGCTATACTACAATCTGATTCTTTTAAAGCAAGTACATCATTTACTCCGTCTCCTACCATTGATACAGTTTTTCCAAGTCTTTTTAATTCTTTAATAATTATTCTTTTTTGAAATGGTGTTACTCTTCCAAATATAGTTGTTTTATCAACTGAATCTTTTAATTCTTCATCACTAAGAGTACTAGCATCCACATAATTATTGAAGTTAAGTCCAAGTCTTTTAACTATGTTTCTTATAGTTTTAGGATTATCACCAGATATTATCTTAATATCTACTCCTTCTTTTATAAAATATTTTATAGTCTTTGATGCTTCTTCTCTTATTTTATCTTCTAAAAGTATTAATCCTATTATAGTATCTTTATGTCTTTTGTTAACAAGCATTAGTACTCTATAGTTATCATATTTATCTAAGTCTATCTTTTTATCTGTTACAAATTCTGGAGCTCCAACTATAAATTTATCTTTATTAAGCTTAATTCCAGAGTATTTTTTATCTGATGAGAATGGTATTATTTCATCTGCTTCATCACAGTTTTTTGGTTTAAAATATGTTTTTAGTGCTTTCATAGTTGCATTATCGTCTTCTAAGTTACCACAAATATTATTCATTATTTCTTTTATATCATATTTTTCATTTAGAGATATTACTTTCTTAACTTCCATATCTCCTTTAGTAAGAGTTCCTGTTTTATCAAAACATATTGTATCTACTCTAGCAAGTGTTTCAATACAATAAAGTTGTTTTACTAATACTTTTTTCTTAGAAAGTCTTATTACACTAACTGCTAAAACTGTACTAGTTAAAAGTACTAAACCTTCTGGTATCATTGCTATAAGAGCAGCAACAGTGTTTATAACAGCGGTACTTACTGCATTATTAAGTGAATAGTATTGATTCATAAATAGAAGTAAACCTAAAGGAATAATTACCCAAGATAATATTTTAATTATTGTATTAAGTGAATCTAAAAGTACTGAGTTTACTTTTTTAACATATTTTGCTTCTTTTGATATTTTAGAACTATAATTATCTTCTTTAATGTGTTCTACTCTAGCATAACAGTTACCTGACACTACAAAACTACCTGATAAAAGAGTATCTCCTTTTCTTTTAGTTATTGCATCTGATTCTCCAGTTATAAAAGATTCATTTACTTCAATAGTTCCATCTAATACTATAGAGTCTACTACTATTTGATTACCAATTTTATACTTAATGATATCATCAAGAACTATATCATTAACACCTATTTCAGTTTCTTTTGAGTCTCTTATTACATTTACTTTAGGAGTACACATTAATGATAAAGCATCTACTTCTTTTTTAGCTCTTAGTTCTTGCACTATACTTATTATTGTATTTGATAAGACTGTTCCTAAAAATAATAGATTCTTATAACTTCCAGTTAAGAAAATAATAAATCCTAAGCATAAATTAAGCATATTAAATAGTGTAAATATATTACTTAGTATAATAGTACTTACACTCTTAGTAGGAATAGTTGTATCTATATTAACATTACCATTTTCTATTTGATACTTTACTTCTTTACTGGTTAAACCAATTGTTATATCTTTGTTAAATCTTTTCATATTATCATTATAACATAATAGATGATCTAAGACATTAAAAAAAGCACTAAAGTGCTAATTATTTTTTACTACTTTTTCTAAGTATAGCTTTTTATCAAAACCACCACGTTTTGCTTTTTTCTTTTTAGCTATTTCTATTATTTTTTCAAGATTAGATTTTTCTAGTTTAGCAAGTGATATCATTATTTCTAACATATCAGCTAGTTCTTCTACCCTATCTTCTCCACTTGATTCTAATACTTCTTGATATTCTTCGTAAAGTTTATCTTCAAGTGCTTTCTTGTATTCTTCGTCACTAAGTATTCTGGTTACTGCTTCTCCGTCATTATTACATTTTATTATTTCAGGTATGTTATCTCTTACTAATTTGTTATATACTGTTTCCATTTTTATTTTCCTTTCACATATTCAATTAGTTTTTTATTAAAATATACATTTATTTTTTTATTTATTACTTCTATATTAAACTTTTTAGATTCTAGTTCTTCACCATCTATATTACTATTAATTGGTGTCTTTGATATAAGAGTTAGTTTATTTGTTTGATATTTATGAACTTTTTTATATTTTTCATGTTTACCTTTTTTCATAGATAATATCATTTTCATAATACTTACTTTATTTGCATCTTCTACAACATACACATCAAACATATTATTGTTTAGTTTAAATTTTGGAGCTATGTTATATCCACTTCCATAGTATCCTCCATTACATACAGCAACTGTTGCAAAGTCTCCTTCTACTTCTTCATTATTAAATTTTAATAAGAAGTGTCTTGGTTCATACTTTAAAAATGAATTTATAACACTAATGTTATATCTTTGACTCTTTGGTATAAATTTAGACTTAATTAATCCTTTATTATTGGCTACATCCGCATCTATTCCAAAGCATGCTACATTTATAAAATATTTATTATTTATCTTAATTACATCACACTCATTATTTAATTTCTTAAATTCTTTTGATGCACTTCTATAAAAATCATTTCCAGTACCACATGGAATAAATCCTAAAATATTATCGGTATCTATAATAGCATTTAAAACTCTATTGATCATACCATCTCCACCTACTGCTACTATAGTATAACCACACTTTTTATATTTTTTTACTATGTCTTCAGTAGAGTTATCTTCATTATTTATTTCTACTTCAAATTCCATATTATTTTTAACACAAAAATCTTTTATTCTATGTATTACTTCATTTATTTCATCTTTTAAAGTAAAGCTATTTATAACAAATATATATTTCATACTACCACCAATTTTATTTTATCAAAATTGTTTATTATTATCTAGATTGACTTATTAAATTATTAATGATAATATAATCTCAATTTGGAGGATATATGGAAAAAAACACTGCTAAGAGTATAAGTATCTTAACTCTTATTGTAGCTATTTTGTTTACAGGCTGTAGTAAAAATTCTAAGAAGGAGGAAGTTCATTCTAACGTTTCACCTAGTGTATCTTATAGTGATACTCTCCTTGATAATCCTATTGATACAACTGTTGAAGAACTAGTTGATATTGCTGAAGTGGATGATCAAAAAGATGTAGAAATAGATTCACAAATTGATGGACCATGTGTAGTTATTCAAGATACTAAATTAGAACATTGTGAAAATGAAAATTATGAAAATCAAATAGCTTTTTGTAATGATCTTATGGCTATAATAAACTGTGAAAATAAGGACTTTGAATTTTTTAAAAGTGATGATGAAGCCTATCAATTCTTTAATGAACATTTAATTGAATCATATTATTTATATTATTTAAATAAAAAAGTTGATATACCTGATATAGTAAGAGAATTAAATAATTTATATGTATTATCTCAAGTACCTTCATGTGTACCTGAAAATTATTGGAATTTTATGTTTGCTAATTTAACTAAGACTATGCAAGGATACTCACTATATGAGGAATATATAGGTTTATCAACATTTATACATGAAAATTCTTTAAATAAAGATTCAAAACTAACATTAAAAAATTAAGATTGAAAGTTATATGCTTTCAATCTTTTCATTTAGAATGGAATACAAATAAGTATTAACTTTTTTATTAGTTATATTCTCTATATAGTTTTTATATCCATATAGTTGGCTCTTATAATTATCATCAGTTATACTTTTTAGTTTAAAATCAATTATATCTATATGTTCATCATATTCTAACATTAAATCTATTATTCCATGATAATTAATATTATCTTTCTCATAGTAGAATTCATATTCATGATATATATTTGAATCTTTTATATTTTTAAGTAAATCATTATTTAAAAACTTTTCTATTTTATCTTTTATAAAAGTATCTTTTATTAAACTTAGATTTGGATTTTTATAATCTATTAATTCTAAGTATTCATGTATTCTTGTACCATATTTCATCATTTTTATTTCTTCTTTTGTACTTAACACATTTGTTTCTTTTGAAAAGTGTTTTTCTTCTGCTATATCATTTTTAATATTAATTTCTTCAACATTTATATCATCTTTAATATTTGTATTATCTTTGATGTTAATAGTTTTATTATATTGATAATCTTTGGTAAGACCTAATTTTGTTATGTCAATGGTTTTAAAATATTTATCTAAGTAGTCTTTAACTCCATACATAAAGTCTGATAATTTTGAAAAAGATAATCTTCTTATTTCTTCGATAACACCATTTTCATTCTTTTCTAACTTTTTAGTTTCTTTTTCTGGAAGTACTATTATCATTTTTTCACGAGCTCTAGTGAGTGCTACATAGAATAATCTTATTTTTTCACTTATTTCTTCTTTTATGAAATCTTTTTTATAAAGTTCTTTTATTACTGAAGTAGTTATATCCTCCATATTAGAAGGAACTATTAATCCATAATTTTTATCACATATAAATTTATCTTTAAGTTCGCTAGTATTAAACTCATGATCTAAGTCAGCAAAATAACATACTGGATATTCTAAACCTTTTGATTTATGTATTGTTAATATTTTAACAGAATCACTATTACTACTGAAAGTTGTATACTTTATATCTTCATTATTCTCAATTATATCATTTAAGTAATCTCTAAAGTCTATAATTGATAATCCTAAATTACTAAGTGATGAAGATAATTTAGATATTGTTTCAAGTCTTACATTAGTATTTTCATAATCACCTATTTTATATAATTTGTTATAGAAATCAGTTATATCTAAAATATCATTAAATATTTCATTACTTGTCTTAATATTTATATTTTCTATACTACTAAAATCTTTATAAATTGTTGTTTCTTTATAATTTTTACTATTTATAATATCAAATATATTTTCATCAGTATATTCATATAAGAAACTTCTTGCGATACTTACAAAGTCGTATTTAAAATCTTCATTTAGATTATTATCATTTATGTGAATAATTAAATCTACTATATTTTTAATTAGATAAATATCAGTACTTGCGTTTAGTTTACCATCTTTTAATATAGTAAGTGGTATATCTAAGTATTCAAATATTTTTTTATATGTATCAAAGTATCTACTTCTATCAAGTATTATTACAAAATCATTATAAGTAGCATCTCTTAGCTTACTTGTTTCTTTATCAAATACTTTTAGTTTATTTTTCATTTTATCTTTTATGTCTTTTGCAATCATAAATATTTCTACTTCTGAGTTATCAAATCCTGTTTCCTTTTTATTATTCATGTATTCTAATACTTCAAAATCATAATTAAAATCATTAATTTTTTCGCTATCATAAGCGGTATTTCCATAAACCATTTCATGAGTTTCTCTATATTCAGCTGAACCTAGACTTGAATCCATAATAAGATCAAATACTTTATTTATATTATCTAGCACTTCATATCTTGATCTAAAATTCTTTATTAAGTCTATTTTATAACCTCCAATATTTTTAGAATAATTACTATATTTTTCTTTAAATATATTTGGATTTGATCCTCTAAATCTATAAATAGATTGTTTAATATCACCAACCATATACACATTATTATTAGCTATCATACTTATAAATATATCTTGTACATCATTAGTATCTTGATATTCATCTATCATTATTTCTTTGAACGAATATTTAAGTTCATTTCTAACACTTTCATTTTCTTTTAATATTTTAATTGATAATCTAGATATATCACTAAATGTATATATATTATTTTCTTTTTTATATTTTTCTACTTCATTTAAATAACTTTTTACTATTTCTAATATTGTAATAACTGTTTCTTTTGATGATAAAATATCATTTTTTATATCTTCAAGTGTACCATAATTTCCATATGATATTAGGTCATCTACTAATTTTTTTAAATTAGCTTTTACTTCTTTAGCTTCTTCTTCACTGCCACGAGGAGCACTTGGAAGTTTAATACTTTCATATAAATGTAATTCATCAATATTTGCTTTTAAAATTCCTAAACAACTATTTTGTAAACTCATACAATAATCATAATCAAAGTACATATTCATGTTATCTAACTCTAACATTATCGCTTTTTTCTTGTCATTTATAAACTCTTTATACTTTGTTAACAAGTTGTTAACATTTTCTTCTTCATAGAAATTGTTGATAACATTATCTATAAATTCATCTCTGTCTATATAGTCACTTATTTTATTACATAGAGATAGTATGTTTGTTTTTAAGGATTTATCATTCTTAACACAATATTTCTTTATTAGATTTATAAAGTTTTCATTCTTTTCTTTATATAGTTCTTCAAAGATGTTATCTAGTATTTTCTTTTGTTCTAGTTTTACGATTGATTCATCAGTAATAGCAATATTAGATGATATATTTAAAAGATAATGATATTTTTTTACTACTGAAAGAGCAAATGAATCGAATGTTGTTATGTATGCGCTTGAAAGTAATGTTAGTTCATCTTTGAATTCAGGTATTTTACCTATTTTCTTTCTAATTCTATCTTTCATTTCGTCTGCTGCCGCTCTTGTGAATGTTAAAATTAATAGTTCATTTACATGTATACCATTTTGTATTTTGTTAATAACTCTTTCTGATAATACTGCTGTTTTACCACTACCTGCTCCTGCACTAACTATTATATTTGAGCCAGATTTTACTATTGCTTCTTCTTGTTCTTTAGTCCATTTTGGCATTATTCTACCTCCTCAAATATATTTTTTACTTCTTTTAGTTTTATTGTATCTTTTGGTTTCATAAAACATATATCTTTGTATTTACAGAAACTGCATCCAATATTTTCATTATTCATTTCTTTAGGATTTATATCAAACTTAGAATCTAATATGTCTTTAGATGCATCCTTTATTTTAGAGTCAACAACATTATAAAGAGTATCTATTTCTTCATCATTTATCATTTTTGAGTAATAATAAAAACCTTTACTACTAGTTCTAAGACTCTTTATAACTTTAGAATCATTAAATGAAGAATCTACTTTATCAATATAATCTAAATCACTATTTGTGTATCCTTGTAACTTTAGGCTATCTAATCTTTTTTCTTTATCAGTTGTATTATTTAATATTTTTTGTAGATAGAAACCACCAATCTTTACATCTTTAATTTCATTCTTTATTAAATAGATATAAACAGGTAACTGCATCTCTAATCCATAGATAGTATTATTTATATTTAAATTTGGATTCCCAGTTTTGTAGTCTATGATAGCTACCACAGTCTTACCATTAAATTCATTATATAAAATCTTATCAACGAATCCCTTAAATCTTATTTGTAAATCTTTGTCGACATCAATAACTATCTTTTTTTCATACATAGAATTAGTAAGTTGTGTGTAAGATAATTGATTTTTTATAGTTTCTATTATTAAAACTAGTTCATCTTTTAAAATACTAAGAAAAAACTTTTCTGATTCATTAAATTCATAGTTTGAGTTTTCTATTTCTGTTTCATATGTTCTTATAATATCAATATCATGATCAAAACACATAGAAAGTATCTTATGAAATATACTTCCTACTGTTGCTTCAAAAGTATCTTCAAACTTATTAACTTTTAAAATATAATTTAAATAATATCTAAATGAACACATATAATAATCATTAATACTTGTATATGATAGAGTTAAACCATCCTTAAAGAATTCTTTTATTTTAGTTTTATCTATCATCTTATATTTATTATCATAACTATTATATTTCATATCTTTATAGTGTGAACTTAGTTTTAATAGATTATCTGTTATAGTACCAAATTTAGAATTTTCATCTTTTTCACTAACTAATTTTAATTTATTATATGCGTTAGATTCATTAAAACTAATATTTAACTCTTTTTCTTCAAATAAATCTTTTTCATATGATGAAGAAATATATATTTCACTACTTAAGTTATGACTTGGATAAGTAACTATTAGATTTTTTATATTTCTTATATTATCTTTTGTTTCATTCATAGCGTTTTCGTTTAGTTCAAATGATGTACTAAGACCTAATTTTTCTTTAATAGAATCACTTAAATAGTCTTCATCTTTATAGTTAACTGGTATTACTCCTTCATTGTATCCGATTAGAAATACATAGTCTTCATCAGTTACTAATTCTTTTTTAAATTCAATTACTTCGACTGCATTCTTTAGTTTCTCTCTAGGTGTTTTAATATTATCTATATCATTAAATACCATATCTTTTACAAGTAAGAAGTCATTACTCCATAAATAATTGTTTACAATACTTATTATACTTTTATATATATCATTTTCTTCTTTAGTATTTATAAATTCTTTTAGTTTCTCTATTGTTTCATTTATATCACTATTATAAAGTTCTTTAAATTTAATGACTAATGACGTAGATTTTATGGTTTCAAAAGATGGTAAGTTTATTGGAATATTAAATAATTTAAATGTCTTTCTAATTATAAATTCATAATCACTTTTTACGTTAGCTAGTTTAATATTATTTATGTTCACTCCACTCTTAATAAGTTTTGTAATCTTTGAACAAACAAAAGCTATCTCTTCTTCAGAATTGTTTGCCTTATATAATTCTTTTACTATGGAATTGTCTTCATCATTATAAATAGTTATTTTTGAAAACTTTTCTAATTCTTTAAATATATTTTTATAGAATTTATCAGTGTATTTCAAATTATAAAGTACTATCTCTTTACCTTTTAGAAACTCTTTAAATAAATTATTATATGTTAATAAGTTGTTACTATCTAAGTCATTCTTAATGTCTTTTAAGAAGTTTATTTTTTCATTATCTATATCCTTCAAATAATAAATATTTTCTATATATATCTTTGCTATTTCAGGTATACAATTATATTTATTACTTACAAAGTATATTGCTTTATTATCATAATCAAAATAATATTTACGTTTTAATTCACTTAATGTTATTACTTTTACATTTATAAGTTTGTCTATTTTCTTAATAAAACTTTTTTTAGCATAATCATTAAGTATAACTATTTTATTGTTAAATTCTTCCATAAATTACCTCTTAACAATTATAACATATTTAACAAAATAAAAATTACTATTTCTAGTAATTTCTTGGTTTAAATGTTCTTGACATTTCTTCTTGTCTTTCTAATAGTGCAAGTTCTCTTTCTTTAAGTTCATTTTGTTTTTCAATAGCTTCTGCTAAACGTTCTAATGTTTTAGCATTCTTATTGAATTCTTTTAATGCTATTTTTAACCCTTCTGTATCTCTTAATGCATTTTTAAGAGCTATCATACAATCTGTTTCATATGACATATTTATTCCCCCTTTAAGTGACAACTATTATATAATAATTAAGTTATTATGTCAAATTATCTAGTGTTATGTTATAATTACTACATAGGTAAGGTGATAATATGATGAGATTAAGAAAATTTATGGGACCTATTAAAGCAGTAATGCTAGTATTAATATGTATATTAGGTATACTTGCTTTTATAGCAGTGTATGACTTAGGATATAAGTTATTATTTGATAGTTCTTATTCTTATTTATTCGGATATACTTATCATCAAGTTAATGAAAATAATATGGCACCTGATTATAAGATAAATGATGTAGTTATACTTGAAAGAGGTTCATCTTATAAAAGTGATGATATAATCTTATATAAGTATTATGGTTCTTTTAGACTTGCTAAAGTTAAAGATTTATCAGCTGGTGTTTACTTTTTAGAAGATAATACTAATAGTGTAGATGAGGCATATGAAGTTACTGATGAATTAATAGTTGGATGTGTAACTAAAAATTTAAAGAACTTTGGAACTATATTTTCAATTATTACTGGTCCACTTTCAATATTATTTTTTATAATTGTAATTGGTGGTTACTTCGCATTAACGTTGGGAGATAGAGGATAATGGCATTAAATGATGTAAAAGAATACTTAAAAAAATACAATGCTGATGATAGAGTTGTTGTTCTTGATGAAAGTAGTGCAACTGTTAGTTTAGCAGCTCATGCATTACATACTACTGAAGAAAGAATTGCTAAGACTTTATCATTTAGAGTTAGTGATAAAATAGTACTTATAGTTTTGGCTGGAGATGCTAAAATTAATAATTCTAAGTTCAAACACTATTTTGGTGAAAAAGCTCATATGCTTCAATTTGACGAAGTTGAAAGTTTAACTGGTCATCCTGTCGGCGGTGTATGTCCATTTGCAGTTAAACCTGGTGTAGAAGTTTATTTAGATGAATCTCTTAAAAGGTTTGAAACAGTCTTTCCTGCTTGTGGAAGCCCTGCTTCTGCGATTGAAGTCACAATAAAAGAGTTAGAAGAATTTTCTAACCCTGTAGATTGGATAGACGTATCAACTATTTAATATTCTTAGTTGGATATTTACTAGTGATAACATGTACTTCTTTTTTACATTCGAGAAGTACTTTTTTATTGTTATAATTTTTTAATACTTTGATAATTATGTCTGCAATCTCTATAAAATCTTTGTCATTTAAGCCTCTTGTAGTCATTGCTGCACTACCTATTCTTAAACCACTTGTTATACTTGGTTTTTCTGTATCAAATGGTATTGCATTTTTATTAACAGTTATATTTATTTTATCAAGTGTTTCTTCTGCTTCTTTACCAGTTAATCCAAAACTAGATTTAACATCTATTAACATTAAGTGGTTATCTGTTGAATTAGATACTACTTTTACATTATTCTTTTTGAATTCTTCTGCCATAGCATTTGCATTTTTAATTATATTTTTAGCATATTCTTTGAATTCTGGTTGTAATGCTTCATAGAAACATTGTGCTTTTGCTGCGATTACATGCATAAGTGGTCCACCTTGTATACCTGGGAATACTACTTTATTTATCTTTTTAATTATTTCTTCATTATTAGTTAGTATTAATCCACCTCTTGGGCCTCTTAGTGTTTTATGAGTAGTTGATGTTACTACGTCAGCATATGGTACTGGATTCATATGAAGTCCCGCTGCTACCAGACCTGCTATATGGGCCATATCTACCATTAAGTAAGCACCACATTTATCAGCAATTTCTCTAAACTTTTTGAAGTCTATACTTCTACTATAAGCACTACATCCTGCAATTATCATTTTTGGTTTTTCTTTTATAGCAAGTTCTTCTATTTTCTTATAATCTAAAGTTTCACTTTCTGGATCTAATTCATATGAAACTATTTCATAGTCAATACCACTAAAACTTACTTTGCTTCCATGAGTTAAGTGTCCTCCTTGAGCAAGTGACATTCCTAGTACTTTATCACCTTGATTTAATAATGCTCTATAAACTGCCATATTAGCTGAACTTCCACTATGTGGTTGAACATTCGCATAAGCACTTCCAAATAATTTACAAGCATATTCTATTGCTTTATTTTCAAAAATATCGATGTATTCACATCCTCCATAATACCTCTTTCCTGGGTATCCTTCAGCATATTTATTAGTTAAGATACTACCTTGTAATTCTAATATAGCTTTAGATACATAGTTTTCACTTGCTATTAATTCTATATTATTTTGCTGTCTTTTCTTTTCTAAATTTAATGCCTTTCTTAAATCTATATCCATATTACCTTCACCTCATTATAATTATAACAAATATTAAAAGATATATCTTCTCTAAATATAGCTTTTTTACATTATTCTACTGATTTTAATGATTCAACCATCTTAATATGCTTTAAACTAAAGTATGTAGCTATGTCAACTAATATTGTAAATATGAGTGTTATACCTAAAGAATATATATAACTATAAATAGATATTTTAGGACTAAACATAGTAATATCAAGTTCACAAGTTTTAATTATATACATAGTAAGAGCGTATCCTACGAAACATCCAAGTAACATACCAATAAATGTTAGTATTTTGTTTTCTCTTCCGATGTAATTATATACTTCATTATCGTAGAATCCTAATACTTTAATTGATGCTAGTTCTCTTTTTCTTTCACTAATATTTATACTTGATAAGTTATAAAGTACTACGAATGCTAAAAGCCCTGCTGAAACTATTAATATACCTGATACTTGTCCAAAGTTTTCCATTGCTTCATCAAATACAGTTCTACTAAGTGAATTGTATGTTAGTTTAGAAACTGAATCATATTCTTTTAGTCTCTTTGATAAATCTTTTCTTGTTTCTTCATTTAAGTTATCTACTTTTACAAACATAGTATTATATGAGTCACTATTATATAATTTCTTGCTCATGTAAATATAATGCATTATGTAGTTTTCAGTACTTCCACCTACTTTTGTAGTGTATTCCTTATCATCAAGTTTAATCTTTAGAGTATCATTTTCTTTTAATTTAAGAAGTTTATATAACTTTTCTGAAACATATACTTTATCATCTAGAGTATATTCTTTTTCAGTTTTTCTATCTTGTATCTTTATAAAGTCTTCATAGTTGTCAAATGGTATTATAAGTTGTACTGATTGATTAGTATCTTTATTTATAATATCTATTGCTTCTTTATTTACTTTTAGTGTTTCTTTAAATTCTTTGAATTTTGATATTTCTTCATAGTCTTTATCTAAAGATTTACTATCCTTATTAAATGTTATTTCTAAATCATAACTAAATATCTTTTCATATTGGTTTGGTACCATATCAGTTATACAATCTTTTAAACCAAATCCTGCGATTATAAGTCCTGTACATCCAGCTATACCAAATATTGTCATTAAGAATCTTTTTTTGTATCTAAATACATTTCTTACTGTTACTTTTCTTGAGAATGATAAGTGTTTCCATATGAATGGTATTCTTTCTAAAAGTACTCTTTTACCTGCGGCTGGACTTTTTGGTCTTAGTAGTTCTGCTGGTACTTCTTTTAATGATTTTTTAACTGCTAAGTATGTTGACAATAGTATGCAACCTATTGCTATCAAAGAACCTATAAGTGCACTTGATGTATCAAATCCATTAACAAAGTCTCCTAGTGTATACATTAAACTATACATTCCATAGATTATACTTGGTATTGTGTTTGAACCTATTATTACACCTAATACTGAACCTATAGTAGTCGCAAGTAAAGCATAAATAATATATTTAAATAGTATTTGATTATCATTGTATCCTAAGGATTTTAGTGTACCAAGTTCTCCTCTTTCTTCTTCAACCATTCTTGTCATAGTAGTTAAACTTACAAGTACAGCAACGATATAAAATAATAATGGGAATACTTTAGCTAGTTTGTTAATTCTTTCACTATCTTGAGAAAAACTATAATATCCAACGTTAGAATCTAAATCTAGAATATACCATTCAGGTTTTTCAAGTTCATCTATTTCTTTTCTAGCATCTTCAATTTTCTTATAAGCGTCTTCAAACTCTTTATCAGCTTTCTTTCTATTATCTTCAAGTTCTTTTCTTGCTTTTGCTATTTCTTTTTTACCATTATTTATTTTAGTTCTGGCACTTGATATTTCTTTATATGTTTTCTTTTCTTCTTTAAGTAGAGTGTTATAGCCATCATTTAATTTCTTTAAGTTTGATTCTAAAGCTGAAAGCTGTGCTTTTAATGCAGTTGTGTCTCCACCTACATTTTCTAAGTAAGCAATATTCTTTTTAAGAGTAGCAATTCCATCATTAACTTTTTTCTTATTAGACTCTATTTCCGCTTTCTTAGTTTTAAAAGTTTCTTTAGCTTTCTTTTCATTATTATTTAGTTTTGTTAAATTACTATTTAAAGTTTTTTCGTTTTTATCTATTTTATCTTTCGCATCATCTAACTTTTTATATGCATCTTTTTTCTCTTTATTATATTTATCAATATTATCATTTAATTCTTTTAATGCATCATTTTTTTCTTTGTTAAATCTTGTTTCTATAAATTCATTTGTTATAACTTCTAGTTTATCTTCTTCGCTGTTTATAAGCTGTTCATATTTTTTTGAATAAGTACTTTCATTATTATTAAGTTTTATATAGGCTTCCGTGTAATAATCAATATTAAAGTTAGTAATTAGTGAATACATATAGAAGTTAACTTTACCATTTAGTAGTTTAGTACTTCCTCTTTCACGAGATACATATAATGGGCTTTTTACAAAACCAACGATTTCAAGTGTTTGTTCTTTTAAGTTATCATCTTCTATAGTAATTGTGTCTCCGATTTTATATTCTCCTAAATCTTTATTTTTTTCTATTACACATTCTTTATTTGTTTCAGGTAGTCTTCCATCAGTAACAATTAGTTTATTCATTTTAGCATTTGGATCATATGAATGAACTTTTACTACATAGTCATCATCCACTCTTATAAGGGCATCTATACTATAAGATGGTTCTATGTCATATCCATCATTTTTTAATTTTTCTATTTCTTCATCTGTAATTCCCCAAGTTGACATTAAATTAATATCATAAACATTTTGTTTCTTAAAGTATTCATCTATACTACTTTCCATATTAGGAGAAGTTTGTCTAATACCAGTAAAGAATCCTACTCCTAAAAGTACTATTGCTAAGATAGATAAGAATCTTTTAAATGTTTTTTTGATACTTAGGAAACTTTGTTTAGTTAGTGTTTTCACTACCATTCAATCCTTTCTATATCAACTGGTTTCTTATTAATAACAACCTCTTCAACTTTTCCACTTTTAAATTTAATGACTTTGTCAGCCATTGGAGCAATAGCAGTGTTATGAGTGATAATTATTACTGTCATTTTTCTTTTTCTACAAGTATCTTGTAATAGTTTTAGTATTTGTTTTCCAGTAACGTAGTCTAAAGCTCCGGTTGGTTCATCACACAAAAGTACATTTGGATTTTTAGCTAGTGCTCTTGCGATAGAAACTCTTTGTTGTTCTCCACCTGATAATTGTGCTGGAAAGTTATTGAGTCTATCTTTTAATCCTACATTTATTAGCGTTTCTTTAGGAGACAAGGAATTCTTACATATTTCAGTTGCTAGTTCTACATTTTCAAGTGCTGTTAAATTTTGTATAAGATTATAGAATTGGAATACAAAACCTATATTAGTTCTTCTATATTTAAT
>SFTR01000090.1 GCA_004560915.1 bacterium
CAGCCAATGATGTCAAAAGCATTTGATAAAAACTGGGCAACTGCAGATAACTGGGGTGACAATGGTTCATTAAGCTTCAGTATAGTATGGAACATAACAAACATGCTTCCATGGTCTTCGACAAGAAGTAATGCAAAGGAACTTGATATAAATATCAAAAAACTTCAGCTGAATATGCAGACTCTTGAAACAAGTACAGAGCTGGATGTTCGCAAAGCAGTTGATACATTGAATCAGTGCAGGCGCTCAATTGAAACAAGCCAGAGGAACATTACTCTCGCACAGAAATCTTATGATATGACATGGCTTGCTTACAGAAACGGTACAACAGAATATTTGAATTTAGTAGAAGCTGCTCAAATAGCTGGTATGTTCCAATCACCAAATGGATATAATCCTTATAATTATCCAGAAGATGCTAACAAACGTAAAAATACAGTTTTATATCTCATGAAAAGACATGGCTATATAACTGAAACTGAATATAAAGCTGCTACATCAGTTGAAATTAAAGATTTCTTAGAAGGTGGGGTTACTTCTACTAATGAATATCAAGGATTTATAGATACAGTAGTTCAAGAAATTATTGATAAGACTGGTAATAATCCATATGATGTTCCGATGACAATATACACAACTATGGATAAATCAAAACAAGATGTTATAAATAATTTCTATAAAAATCATAAATTTAAAGATAGTAAGGTTGAAGTTGGTGTTGGGGTTATAGATAATAATACTG
Organism: bacterium; assembly: GCA_004560915.1. The sequence goes on from SFTR01000090.1 coordinate 743, forward strand.
GTGCTATATTAGCTGTAGGTGCTGGACGTAATAAAACAGGTGCTCTTACATTAAATATGGCAACATTCCATGGTCAAACTAAGAGACAACCTGGTTCAACAATTAAACCAATAATAGATTACGGACCTGCTATCGAATATGCTAACCTTAGTACTTATGGACCATTTATTGATGATGAAACTCCTTATGGTAGTGGAACTATGAGAAACTTCAACCATCGTTATAGTGGTGTTATGAGTATGAGAGATTGCTTAGTTAAATCTATGAATACATGTGCTTTACAAGCATTTAAAATGACAAGCAATGATGATAAAGTTAAATTTATTACATCAATTGGTATTGAACCTGGTGAAGGAGTTACTACTCTTCCTGAATCATATTCGATAGGTGCTTGGAATGGTGTTAGTCCTGTACAACTGGCTGGTGCTTATGCTGCATTTGGTTCTGGTGGTTACTACACTATTCCATATTCATTTACTAAATTAGTATATACTGAAACTGGAGATGAATATACTCCTGATACTACTCGTGAAAAGGTTATGAAACCTCAAACAGCATATATTCTATCAACAGTACTTCAAGGTGTTACTCCTTCTAATGTTAAAGTTAAAGGTACACAAATAGCTTCTAAGACTGGTACTACTTCTTATGATTCTAAATTTGTTAGAAGTTTTGGATTAAACGATTCAGTTATTCCAGATATGTGGACAGTAACATATTCAACTGATTATAGTGTTGCGATATGGTATGGATATCCTGAATGGTTAACTGCTGAGGCTGTTAAAAATAAACATTACTTAATAAATGGACCTGCTATAACAGAACGTAAAAAGATACAAGCTGAAATTAATAATAAAATTCATAATGAAAATAAGAAATTTAAAAATCCTGGTGGTATAGTTAGTGCTGAAGTAGAATTTGAAACAATACCTGCTCAAAAGCCAAGATTTAAAAAGAGCTATTTATTTATAAGTGGTACCGAGCCTAGTGAAGTATCAAATAGATTTAGTAAATTAAGTGATCCTACAAATTATACATATTCTCTTAATGGTAGAACATTAGATGTATCTTGGACTTCTCCTGGAACACCTGAAGCAATAGATGAAATATATTTAACAAATTACTTTAATACAGGTTATACAATATGGGCACAAAAATATTTAGATAAACGTAAGAGTTACAATAATAGTGATATTGGAAAATTTGGATTTGCAGTGTACTTAACATCTGGTAGTAATTCTACTTATGTTACATGGACACAAGATACTAGTGTTTCAATAGACTTAAATAAATATTCTGGATACTTTGATGGTGTTATTATAAAGAGTATGTATTCTAAATTTAAGAATAATGCATCTGATGGTATAAAAATATTATTTGATTCAGATACACCTATTGAAACTACATATGAAGTATCAATGCTTGGACTTAATTATTCATATAAAGTTGGTGAAAGTTATAAAGAACTTGGAGCTAGTTATGTTGATGGTATTACATTAAATGGTAGTAGTATATTATCAAGTGTTACTAATCTTAAAGTTGCTGCTACAAATGCTACTAATAGTAGTGGTAAGAGTATTACTCTTAATGAAATAACTAAAGAATCTGGTACATATCAAGTTACTTATACAATTGCATTTACATATAATGGTGCTAATATTACTAAAACAAAGACTCAAACTGTTATAGTAAGTTAAAATAAAAATCCTAATTAATTTTAGGATTTTTTTGTTTGTTCTTTACAAATGTTTTTTAGTTTACAATTTGTACATTTTGGATTCTTACTAGTACAATAGTATCTTCCAAATAATACTAGTTGTGAGTTTACTCTATTCCATTCAGTTTCATCAAAATACTTTTTAAGTTTTATTTCAGTTTTTAATACATCATCTTTCTTAGTAGTTATTCCAAGTCTTTTTGATACTCTAAATACGTGTGTGTCTACAGCAAACGATGGTATGTTAAATAGTTCTCCTAAAACAACACTTGCTGTTTTTCTGCCTACTCCTTTTAATGATTCCAAGAATTCTCTATCATCTGGTACATAACCTAGAGGTAGTAGATGTTCTGTTATATATTTAAAATTAACTGATTTAGTTTTATGGAATCCAAGTACTCTAATATAATTATCTATTTCCTCAATAGAGAGTGTATTTAATTTTTCCAAAGTATCATATTTCTTATATAATTCTTTTGTTGCTTTGTTTACACTTTTATCTGTTGTTTGAGCTGATAACATAACTGACAATAATAGTTCATAGTCTTTAGTATATTCTAATTCACATTTAGGGTCGTTAAATAATTCATCTAAGTATGAAGTTATTTCTTTTTTATTCATTGTCTTCTAACCAATCATAATCAAAAAGTTCTGTATTAGATTTTTCTTCTTTAACTTTTGATTTAATACCTTTTTTAGACCATTCATAAACTATTTTATCTATATACTTAAAGTTCCTTACGTTATTTAGAATTGCTTCTTTTAAGGCTCCTTTTATTGTCTCTTCACTTATTCCATTTTCTATCCATTTATTTATAATTTCATATTCAAATGAAGAAAGTGTTCTTCCTAGTTCACGTTCAAATAAAGCATATATATCACTACTAGGTTCTTCAGTTTTCTTATTAAGAGCAAGTCTATCGTATAAAGGATCTAAACTTACTTTTTCAACTACTTCTCCATTATTATTAGATACGATCATCTCTATATATTTTTTATTTATAAGACTTGTAAATGTATTAAATGCTTTTTCTTCAGTAAATCCAAGTTTATCTTGTATATCTTTGGTATCTAAATAATAAGATATATTTATGAAATATAATACAAGCAAAAACTCATCTAATGTTATATCTATATTACTTATACATTTAATAACATTAGAATTAATAATAAAATCTTTACTTATAAAAATATTTCTTAAATCACTCATAGTTTGTTTCCTTTAATATTGTTCTTATATTTGTATTTTTTAGAAATTCTGTTATTGCATCTTTAGAATTTTCTAATTCTCCATTCATTACCTTTCTTTCTATATATTTATAGACTCTTTTTATATTTGTAATATCAACATATTTAGCTATTTCTTTTGGAGTTATATCTAGTTCTATAACACTATGTATTTTTTTTATTTCTTCAAATGAATTTACTTCTTTATTTAAATCTAGTATATAACTTGCGTTCTTAGTTATTATATCACTATATATTATAAGTTCTCCAGTATTTATAGAACCTTTTTTAACCATATTTGATATATATGAGATTATTGTCTTTTCATCATTAGAGAATGGTAATGTTGTCTCTATTTGAGCCCAAATACCATATCTATTGTATGCATTGTGTATTTCGTTAAACTTGATATTTAGGTATTTGCTTAAATCATATTCATTAACAAGTTCAAAGAATTTGTCATAGTGATTAGAATCAAATATCTTATCTAGTTCTTTCTTTATATATTCTTTAGGTACTTCATTTAGCATTTTACCATTTTCTTTTAAGAACTTTAATATTTCATCTGAAAGATTAAAATCAAGTGTACAATAGAATCTTATAGCTCTTATAATTCTTGTTTTATCTTCAGCTAACTTATCATTGATATTGCCTACTACTCTAATAATTTTATTATCAAGATCTTCTTTGGCATTTAATAAGTCTATTAATTTTTCATTTTCATCAATAGCAAATGTATTTATTGTAAAGTCTCTTCTTAGCAAGTCTGTTTTTAAGTCTTTAGCATATTCTAGTTTTACTGGTTTATTCTTTTTATATTGTAGTTCTTTTCTATAAGATGTGATGTCATAAGTATAATCTCCATCTTTTATATGGTAACTATAATATTGTTTGTTTGGCTTACCAGTACCATCAAATATTCTAATTAGATCTTCTACTTTGGCATTAGTACATATATCTATATCTTTAGAATCATATCCAAGTAAATAGTCACGTACGTATCCACCAACTATATAACACTCAAAACCCTCTTTAATAATTTTATCTACTATCTCTTTCATATATTTTATTTTATCACAATTATTATGTTTTTCCAAATAAAAAAAGCCCGAAGGCCTTTTATTAATTTAAAGCTTCTTTTAACTTACTTCCAGCTTTAAATGATGCAGCAACAGATGCAGGAATTTTGATTGGTTGTTTAGTTAATGGATTGATTCCATCTCTAGCAGCTCTTTTCTTTGCAGAGAAAGTTCCAAATCCTACTAAGGCAACTTTTCCTTCTTTTTTAAGACCAGTTGTAATTCCTTCAATTGTAGCTTCTAATGCTCTTTGTGCATCAGCTTTAGTTAATCCGGCTTTAGCAGCAACGAATTCTACTAATTCAGTTTTACTCATCGTAAATTACCTCCCATTTTTTACTTCGGCATCGCATATATTTTTCGTACGATGCTTACATATTAATTGTAGCATAACTCCTATAAAAAGCAAGTAAATTGATGCTTTTTTTACACAATTATCATATAAAAAGACTAAATTTTAGAGTTTTTAGTCTTTTTTTAATAGTTATTCTTTATTTTTCTTAATATATTTACACTTTGGATAGTTAGAACAAGCTATGAATTTACCATATCTTCCTTTTCTTTCAACTAGTTTGTTTCCACAATTTGGGCATGTTTCATCTAGTTCTTTTGGCTCTTCTTGTTTTATATATTTACACTTTGGATAGTTAGAGCATGCAGTAAATTCTCCATATCTTCCTTTTCTTACTACCATCTTGCTTCCACATTCTGGACAAGTTTCTCCAGTTTCAACAGGTTCTTCTTTTTCTTCTTTTTTGATGTATTTACATTCTGGATAGTTAGAGCAAGCAGTAAATTTACCAAATTTGCCTTTTCTTATTACTAGTGGGCTTCCACATTCTGGACAAGTTTCTCCAGTTTCTTCTGGCGCTTCTTTTTCCATTTCTTTGAATGCCTTCTGTAGTAACGGTTCAAAATCTTTATAGAATTTATCAAGTACTGTGTACCATACTAGTTTACCATCTGCTATTTCATCTAGTTCTGTTTCCATATTAGCAGTATAGTTTACATTGATGATT
>SFTR01000091.1 GCA_004560915.1 bacterium
ACAGTTAAAATATCTCCTACACTAACAATATCTTTAGGATCTTTAACAAAGTTTTTGCTCATTTTAGAAATATGTAATAATCCATCATCATGTAAACCAATATCTACAAAGGCTCCAAATGAAGCAACATTTCTTACTGTTCCTTTTAATTCCATCCCAATAGATAAATCATCAATAGTTAAAATATCACTTCTTAAAATTGTTTCTGGGGCTTCACTTCTAGGATCTAATCCAGGATTTTTTAATTCTTTAATTATATCAGTTACTGTATAAATATCTGAATTTAGTTCTTTTGTTAATTTTTCTAAATCAATATTTTCTAGTTTATGTTTAAACTCTTCTGTTTTAATATCTTTGATATCTAAATTTAACAACTTTAATAATTTACTTGTTAATTCATAACTTTCAGGGTGAATTCCTGTATTATCTAATGGATTTATACTATTATTAATTCTTAAGAAACCAACACATTGTTCATAAACTTTATCTGTTGTTAATTTTTTGATTTCTTCTCTTGATGTAAATTCTTTTTTCTCTTTAAATTTTTGAATTTTATTAATTACAGTAGCAGTTAAACCTGATACATATTTTAAAATAAAGTTTGATGCCGTATTAATGTTTACTCCTACTTCGTTTACAACTTTTGATACTGTATTATCTAAGCTTTCAGTTAGTTTTTTAGAGTTTACATCATGTTGATATTCTCCTACACCAATGCTTTTTGGATCTATTTTTACAAGTTCTGAAAGTGGGTCAATAACTCTTCTTCCAATACTTACTGCACTTCTTTCTTGGACTTCATAATCAGGAAATTCTCTTTGGGCTTCTTTACTAGCAGAATAAACGCTTGCTCCTGCTTCACTAACTATTGTATAATAAACGTCTTTTAAATCCTTAATAGTATTTGCTACAAATTCTTCACTTTCTCGTGATGCTGTACCATTACCAATAGCGATTAAATTAATGTTATAAGTTTTAATTAAGTTAAGTAATTTAATTCTTGATGCTTCTTTTTCATTTTTAGGTTCGTGTGGATATATTACATCTTTATGTAAAACGTTTCCTTTTTCATCTAAACAGGCTAGTTTACAACCGGTTCTAAATGCTGGGTCAAATCCAAGAACACGATATCCTTTAACAGGTCTAGTCATAAGAAGATTTTCTAAGTTATCTTTAAATACTTCGATAGCGTTATCTTCTGATTTTTCAGTTAATTCACTTCTTACATCTCTTTCAATTGATGGATATATTAATCTTTTTAGGGCATCTTTTATTGCGTCATTAACATAATCTACAACAAATGATTCTTTATTTTTAATGATTTTATTAGATAAAGAGTTAAAAATATAATCGTTATCATAATCTAATTTAACTGATATAACATTTTCCTTCTCAGCTCTATTAATTGCTAACACACGATATGGCTTAATATATTTAACTTTTTCAGTAAAGTCATAGTATATTTCATATGTTTTCTTTTCGTCAACGGCGTTTTTCTTTATTTTAGATATAATTGATGCATTATTCCAAATATAATTTCTGACGAATTTACGATAATAAGCGTTATCACTAATCCATTCACTAATAATATATTTAGTATTTTCTAGGGCAACCTCTTTTTCAACATTAGGAACGATACCACATAATGATTCTAAACTCCCTTTAGTAGGGAATGCCATTATTGCTTTAGCTAAGGGCTCTAATCCCATTTTGATGGCTTCGGTTGCTTTTGTTTTCTTCTTTTCCTTATATGGCAAGTATATATCTTCTACTTCAACTAATTTAGTACAGTTTAGGATATTCTTTTTTATTTCATCTGTAAGCATACCTTTTTCATCAATTAATCTAATAACTGTTTCTTTTCTTTCCATTAAATTATTATAATAACGATATTTTTCTTCTATTTTAGTTATTTGATTTTCATCTAATGCGCCAGTTGCTTCTTTACGATATCTAGCAATAAAGGGAATAGTTGATCCTTCTTCTAATAGCGGTAAAACGGCCTTTATCTGATTTATTTTGATATTAAGTTCACTACTTAATTCTTCTATTACTATTTCATTCATATTTTACCTCACTTTATCTATTTTACCATAAAAAAAGAGATTTTAGTCTCTTTCTAATCAATTTTAGTAATATTTATGATATCTTCTTCTTGAAGATAAGATACTTTTAATTTATCACCATTATTTATAAATGGAAGGTTATCTGATAATTCAATGGATGCTTTATATTTTTGATTGTTTGAATCAATAATATAATAATATGTAGTTCCATTTATTACGCTAGATTTTATAGATTTAATTATTATTTCTTTTGATATATCTTCGCCATTTTGAGTTAGTTTAACATTTTTTAAATAGTTATTAGCTGCTTCATTTATACCTTTTGATGAATCGGTTACGATTACTTTTTGGTAATCTTTTACATCAACAAAGCCATACATTTTTACTAATCCAGCAGCATCTTTTAAACTTACTAAATAGGTTGGATTTCCTTTAAGATTAATTAATAATGGGAAGGTAGATTTATATTTCATTTGTTGAACTGCACCTTCTGCTGATGCCATAGCACTATACTCTTCGGCTCCAGGTACACTATAAAAGCAAGTTGCACCAGTTCTCATATTAGTTAGTATGAAACCAAGATTTGATTCATCATTTACGATAGAAGTTAATCCAGTATAAAGATATATATCGTCGTTCATAGCTAGATAGTTATAGCCATCGGTTGTATTTACGACATTCTTTTGAGAAAAGATGCTATTTAAGAAACCATTTTGATATGTTCCCCAGTCATCAACTTGTTCAATTATTAGGCTAGCATTAAAGGCGATATCAATCCATGTTGGAATATTTCCGATAAGATATTCTTCACTTTCTCCTGTTATAGCATTTAAAATTATTACACCTTCCACATTAGCACGCAAATTTATAGCACTATATTTAAGAACTGGCATTACCCAATATGGATTACCTTCATTATCAATTTCAAATGAAATATTACCAAAATTTTTTGTTGGATATTTAAATCTTAATTTACGATAAACATTATCATTAAATAAGCCTGATTCAACATATTTCATTCCTTTGTCTAGTCTAATTAGTTCTGATTTTCCAGTTGTACTATCAACAGTTATATACCCCTTTACTCCTTCTTTACGATTAGTTAGCCATTTTATAGGAGATGCATATTCTAAAGGTGTTACTCTAATTATTTTATTGTTATAGTTTATTTGAGTATAGATATTTGATACGTCATATTGACTTACTAAATCACTCATTTGTCCCATAACACGGTCTCCTAGGGCTTTACTACTTGTTTTATCAAGTAATGGTAATTTTGAAAAATCTACTTCTTGAATATCAGTGTTAAATTCTTTAGTAGTATCTACTTCAATCCGATTTGCATATTTTGAAGCCATAAATAGTGGACTTTCTATAAAATTCCATAGCATGATTAAAACTAATATTGTTGGCACAGCTAGAAGTAAATAGTTTAATTTAATAATTCTTTTGTCAAATCTGATTACTTTTTTTAGGTTAAATATTAAACTTATTCCATAATAAAATAGGATTATAAATATTATAAATAAATACAAGGTGATATTATGTATATTTAAAGCAGGTAAGAATAGGTAATAATAAATAAACGCAAAAAGTATAGTTAAAATAATACTTAATATTTTTTTCATATGTTCCTCCGAATTTATTATATCAAGAAAAATTAGAATATGATAGAATATTATTTGTGATTGGTATGTACTATAATAATTTAAGTGATTTTTATAAGAATAAATTTGGATGTAAAGTTGTTAAACTTTCTTTTGATGGTGGATTTAGTTGTCCTAATAGGGTTAATGGCTCTGGTGGTTGTATTTTTTGTTCAGGTTCTTATGAGTTTGCAGGAGATAGAAATAAATCTTTAGAAGAACAATATCAAGAGCAAAGAATAATGATGGATAAAAAATGGCCTAATGCGAAGTATATAGCTTATTTTGGTTCTTTTACTAATACTT
>SFTR01000092.1 GCA_004560915.1 bacterium
AAACTATAATACAAAAGAATTAAATGCAATTCCAGTAAACGAAATATACGAAGGGTATCATTCAGGATTATATAGTTCAATAATTGCAAGATTAGCTGGCTTACCCGAAAAACATGATCCAGATACAATAGGTTTCGTACAAGATTTAAATGATCAATTAGAATTTAAATATAAAGAACTTAAACAAATGACATTAAAATAATTAAAGGGGGAAATGAATTATGTATAGTAATGAAAGAGGTTCTAGATTTAGTTTACTTGACATAGTTGTAAAATTAATATTCGCAGCATTGTTTATCTTTATATTAGTTTGGTTATTCCAAAAGAATGTTCCAAATATGGCTCCATTCTACAGTAATGTATTTAGAGAAAATATTAAATATATGCAAGAAGGTGGAGAAAGTTATTTTACAGATGATAAGTTACCTAAAGAAATAGGACAATCAAATAGAATATCACTTGCAGATATGTTTGATAAGAAATTAGTATTACCTTTCGTAGATGAAGATGGTAATTCTTGTAATCAATATGATTCATATGTAAGTGTTACAAAAACAGATAATGGTTATGAATTAAAAACAAACCTAGTATGTAATAAAGAAAGTAATTATACTATAAAGATTCTAGGATGTCATAATTATTGTAAAGATGCTTTATGTAGTAAGACTTGTAGTGTAGAACAAATAACAGAATATAAATACAAAAAATTAAGCACAGTTACTACTTATAAATGTCCAAGTGGATATAAGAAAGATGGTAAATATTGTGTTAAGAGTAGAATAACAGATACTAAATCAGCAATTAAGACAAGCACGTCAACTAGAGTAGATGTAATAGATGCAGATAAAGTATACGACAGTGGTAAGAAAACTGAAGTCGATGCAATTAAAGTAAAAAATGATGACAAGTATGAAAGAGTTTATATAAACCCAATTAAAGAAGTATCTGAAGGTACTACTACTAGAACTAAGGTTTATGTAGACCCAATTAAATCAACAACTAGTGGTAACACAACGACTAAGAAAGAAGCATATAGTTGTCAAAAAACAAAAACTGTAAGAGAATCTTACAACTGTACTAAATATAAAACTGAAAAACAATGTACTACAAAATATAAACAAGAATCTTATAAATGTGAATGTTCAACAGTTATAGTTGGTGGTGTTTCTCAAACTAGATGTAACACTTGTTATAAATCAGTTCCATATCAATCATGTAGTGAAGTAAGCAAATCTTATACAGATACATGTTATAGAGATGTAACTAAGACTTATACAGATACATGTTATAGAGATGTAACAACATCAACACCTGGATCAACAACTTATAGATGTCCATCAAATGCTGAAGGTAGTGAAGGTTCAGGAGCAAACTTAAGATGTTATTATTATAAAACAACAACAACTAGTGGTAGCACAACTTATAGATGTCCTGACAAAGCTGATGGAAGTTCAGGTTCAGGATCAAATCTAAAATGTTATTACTTAGAAAAAGTATCTGGTGGATACTCATATAAATGTCCATCAAAAGCAAATTATTCAACTGGTTCAGGAAAGAACTTAAGATGTTATGTAGTTACTAATGGTTCTTATCATTATGAATGTTCTGAAAAAGGATATAAACTTGATGGTAAGACTTGTAAGAAAACTATAAAGGAAACTTCAACAACTAAGAAATGTGACAGTGGATATAAACTTGAAGGAGATAAATGTAATAAATACTCAACTTCTAAGATTAATGCTACTAAGACAACATCTAAGAAGACAATCTACAAATGGAGTAAGAGTGAAAGCTTATCTGGATGGACAAGAACTGGAGAAACAAGAACTGTACAAGGCGAAGAAAAATGTGAATAATTAGAGAAATATTAGAGAATATTTCTCTTTTTTCTTGTATTTTCAAGCAAAAAAAGATAAACTAATAATGGAGGTAAAGATATGGCAACAGCTAAAAATAATAAAAAAGGAAAAAAGATAAATGATACTACTAAAAAGACAACTAAATCTTCAGCTAATACTACAAAAAAAGTTACAACAAGCAACAAACCAAAAGAAGTAGTAAAGAATAAAGTAGTAAAAGAAAAAAAGGAAGAAAAAGTTACAGTAGCAGTTAAAGAAACGGTTAAACCAATTAAAAAAGAAAAGAATTTAGGATGGCTATGGATTCTTTTAGGAATTGTATTACCACCAGTTGGAATTATCCTATACTTCGTATGGAAGAATAAGAAAAAACAAGATGCATTAAAAGCAGGTAAAGCAGGACTTGTAGCATTATGTGTTTGGTTATTCGTAGGAATGTCATTTATATTATCTGATAAAGGAGGTACAAATACAAACCTAAATGGAACAGAACTAAAGACAGTTGATGTTAAATTAGCATCAGATACTATTAAAAACTGGTATAACGATTTAAATAGTGGAAGAGGAGTAGTAACAGTAATTGCTAGTTCAACTTGTCCTCATTGTAAGAACTATAAACCAATCATTACTGAAGTATGTGAAAAAGAAAATATTAAATTATATTTCTTTGAATCAGATGAATTATCAGAAGATGATTACACAATCTTAACTAATTCAATCAATCTTAAAAGCTATGAAGGATATGTTCCTTATACATTTGTTGTAAAAGATAGAAACTTCGTATTAGATCATACTGGTGAACAAGATGAAACAGCAACAAGAGATATGCTTAAAGAAGCAGGATTATTAGAAGGATAATAAAAGTAAAGAAAAACTAGGAAACTAGTTTTTTTTTAAACTATATAGTATAATTTTATTAGGGTGAAGTAGATGAAAAAAAGTTTATTCTTAATAATTATAATAAGCTTAATAGCAATTTTTACTAAGTATTATATATCAAACTACAAGATAGAATATAAAGTTAATGGCTATGATGTAAAAACTATATATAAGGATTCAAGATTCTATTTTGAAATGACTAAAGATATAACATATAACTTCGATATATATGAAAAAAGAAAAATCTCTAAAACAAAAATAACTAGTATAGAAGAATTAGAATTAACTAATTATTCATGCATTATTCCACATATAACTGATATTAAAACATATCCATTATGTTATGATAAAGAAACAAAAGAATATATAGATTACAATCTAATAGAAGACGAACTATTAAAAGATTATCAAAATAAGACAAATACAGACTCAAAACCAGACAAAGACTTTGTATACTATAATTTACTTAAAAATAATGAATACATGGCTCTATGGACTTATAAAGGCTATATAATAATGAATGGTGATACTTATAAAAATATAAATATATTTAAAAAAGATAGATACGATAATTCAATATCATACATGATTAAAAATACTATATATATGCCAAACTATGATGAAGAACACGAATATTCAAAGATAATAAAATTAAATCTTGAAACATATAAAATAGATTCAAAAGATTTAATGTATATTGAACCAGAAAAAAGAGTTAACATTTGGTCTTAAGTTAACTCTTTTAATATTATCTAATTTTCTTTATAATCAATTCCTTGATAAGCTTTATCTTTCTTAAGTTTCTTAACAACCCCATTTAAAACATCAATTTTTTTAACAGACCATAATGGAGCAATGAGGTCCTCTTTTTTAGGATCACCAGTTAATCTATGAACTACAATACTAGGTTTTAAAATTCTTATTTGTTTAACAAGTAAATCTATATATTCATCTTTTTCAAGTAATTTAAAAGGATTATCCTCATACATTTTACCAAGCAATGTATTTTTAACAACAAATAGATTATGTATCTTTATTCCATTTATACCTAGTTTATTTAAATGTCTAATTGTATCTAGCATCATATCTTCAGTTTCACCAGGAAGACCATCAATAATATGTACAACCACATTAATATTTAATTCCTTTAGTTTTTTAACACAACTATCAAAATTCTCTATATCATGACCTCTATTAATATACTTTAAAGTTTGATTAAAAGAAGACTGTAACCCTAGTTCAATTGTTAAAAAAGTTCTTTTA
>SFTR01000093.1 GCA_004560915.1 bacterium
CCTATTACTATTACCATTGCTATTGATTTTATGAATTGACTATTTATTGCTTTGTAATCCTTTTTAACGTAGTTTGCTGACATATGAGGTATTATATTTATAGTTAAGCCAAATGTAATAGCATTTACTATTAGACATATTTTAGTTGCCCATGTGGCCATTATACTACCTATTGTTTCTGCTACTTTACCACTATATCCTAGGTATCCAAGACCTCTTATGATAAGTGATAAGTCTGTCATATTATAAAGATCTGTTGTGATTGACACTATCATTAATGGAATACTAAATGATACTATTTTCTTTAATATTGTTTTGTCTGTTACCTGATCTTTTTGATTCTTAGCTGGCATATTAAATTCTTTTTTGTTTTTTCTAATTTTTACTTCTAGATAGATATATGCAGCTAGGCCAGCTATAAATGCTCCAAATACTGCTATTGCTACACCTACACTTGTTTTAGCGCCAAATACATTTATTGCTAAATAAGAACCTACTAATATAAAAGCTACTCTTACTACTTGTTCTATTACTTCTCCAGTAGTACTAACTGTTATAAATTTTTGTCCTTGTAAGTATCCACGTTTTACTGCTAAATATGGAACTATTAGCAAACAAAAAGAAATACTTCTAATAACTAATACTACATCTTCTATAGAGTTACCTGTAGAATCTATATCACCTATAAAAATGTATGCTGCTTCTTTAGCAAATATAAACATAAGTAAGAATAAAACAGTTGATAATACTATCATTATCTTATTACCTATTTTATATGTTCGCTCTTTAGCTTCATACATTTCAAGTGTATTATATTCACTTATAATTTTACTTATAGCATGAGGAATACCAATTGTACATATATTAACTATTAAACTATATACAGTATATGCATAACTATATAAAGCACCACCAAGTTCCCCTACTATAGCATAAAAAGGAATTACATATATAGCACCAAGAAACTTTATTATTAAAAATGAAAGTGATGCAAAGATAGTTCCTTCTATAAATGAATTTTTTTTCATACCTTCTCCTTATACAGTATCATTGCTGAAAAACAATATATTTGTTCATCACCAAATATTGAAACAGCAGTTCTAAACTGTATATCTATTATATCATAAGTTCCAGATATTAAAAATGTATTTATACTCCTTTCTAAGTCTTTTTCATGATTTTCGTCTATAACTTTTACTTTTAACATTTCATTCACCAGGTATAATTTATCATAATCAAAATAAAAATAATGTCGAATTTGGCATTATTTCTTATTATTTTTATCTTTTGTTTTTTTAGTATCTTTTACTTTCTTTCTTATTTCTTCTAGTTTTATTGTATTTGTTTTTTCTATGTTAGTGTCTGTATTATATTTATTAAGATAAAGACCTAAAACAAATACGTATGCCAGTCCATAAAACCATAATAGTAATATAACTATGTTTGTTAAGTTTCCATATATCATATCATATTTAGCTATATTGTTAATGTAATATGAAAATACATTTGTAAGTAATAACCAACTTATTGTTGTGAATATTGCTCCTTTAGTCATATATTTACTTGGTATGTTTTCATCTGGTGCGATAGTATAAACTAGTTTTATGAAGAAATATACAAATATTAGTGATACTGGCACTTGTAATATAACATATACTGCATTTACTAATTTTTTATTTTGTGTTAAGAAGTCTGTGAATGTACCAATAAGTGCTAGTATTGATTTACCAAATAGTGGAACTATTACTATGAATGCAAATAGTAGAATTATACAAAATGTTAGTATTATTGCTTTAATCATTCTTTTTAAGTATGATGCATTTTCTACTTCAAATATTGTATTACTTGCTAGTATTATAGCATGACAACCATTTGCTGAAATAATAAGTCCAAATACTAGAGTTATTACTGAACTAAGTGTTATTTGGTCAGTAAATATTGGTTGAACTAGTTCTACTACTCCTGGTGGAAAAGTTTCCACTAAGAAGTTTTGAATAATATCTATTGGTAAGTTGAATTGAGTAAGAAAAAAGAATATTAATGTTAGTAATGGAATTAATGCTAAAAAGAATGAGAATGCCAGATTACCTGGTAGAACTCCCAACTCTTTTCCAAATACTAAATTATATATTTCTTTTATCTTTTCTTTCATTACATTTTTCCTTTTGATTTTTTAATCATTGCAAGTGAATCATTAATTGCGTCATCTATAGTGGTTTGTTCATTTGTTATCATTGAATAACCTATTGATACACTATAATCTTTATTTGGTAATGATGAATTTAATTCACGATTTAGTTTATGTATGTATGAACCTACTTTCTTTTCATCATATCCTATTAAGTAAATAATAAATTCATCTCCGTCAGTTCTCATTATTTCAGAGTTATCTCTTTGTGTTTTAATAAGTACGCTTGCAACTGCTTTAATTTGATTATCTCCAGCTTCATGTCCATATTTATCATTTAATGTTTTTAATGCATTAATATCAATTACTACGATTGCTTGAGGATATACTTTATTAGAACTCCAAAAATCTATATTATCATTTAAGAAGTTTCTATTTTTTAAATTTGTCATTGCATCAAAGTAATATAATCTATCTTCTTTTTTAGTTTTCTTAGTATATAATGCTTTTTTAACAATACCATATATTACGAATGCTACCAGTAATAAAGCTATTACTATCCATATTAAATTACTCATTATGAAGTTAAATACTCTATTATTCTTAAGTGTTTCTATAACTCCAGCTACTGTATCATTCTTAACTTCATTAGAACTTAATGTACTTAGGTAGAAATCAAATAATTTATTAAATGCTTTATTTTCATTATTAAGTAAGAATGAATTATTTAATTTAACTTTATCTATATATCTAATACTATAATTTTTAAGTTCTTTATCTTTATAATAATCATAAACTTCTTTTTCAATTATTATTACTGAAGTTTTATCTATATTTTTAAGCATTGTTTTAACATTAGCGTAATCTTTTATTTCAAATAAATTCTTACTGGCCATATTATATTTTAGATTCATATTTGATAACATATTTACTTCAGTATTATTTAAACTGTATAGTGAATTAACTACTAAATTGTTATCTACATGAGCTATTACTACATATTCAGTTGGACCTAATGTTCTACTACTAGTGTAGTTTTTATTACCAAGTGAATAGTAATTTAATGCTAAATCTATTTTCTTATCATCTAGTGCTTCACCTAATTTCTTAGTGTCACTATATTTAATATATTTATATGTAACACCTGTCATATCAGCAAATTTTGATAAGTATGTATCTGTAAGACCCGTGAAGTTTCTTCTAATCATACCTTCGTATGGAAGATTTTCAATGTATCCTACTATTAAGTCATCATTTGTTATTGATTCTTTTTCTATTTCAGTATAGTTCTTTGTTGTGTAATATAAATCTAGAAAATATTCATTTATTTTCTTAGCTGCTGTTTTTTCCCATCTATAATAAAATTTACTAAATATATTTGATAGTGTTTCATTACCTTCTGGTAAATCTAAACAATAATATGAATAAAGTCCATCCATATGAAATATTATTTCATAGTTATTTTTAACTATTTCATCTAAGTATTTATACATAGGTATAATCATATAATCTAACTTATTACTTGTATATTCAGATTCTAATTGTTCAAATGATGTATAACCTTTAATATTGATATTTTGATATTCTGTTAAATATCTTTCTATAGTTTCTCTATCAGTATTTATTACACCTAATGATTTATTAGATAGATCTGATAATTTGTTAATACTATCTTTTTTTCCTATTACTACATAATGGTCTTTATAGATTACTATATCTTCTGGATCTATTGTTGTTTTATTATTTAGTTTAACTTCAGTATTATCAGAAGTAGATGCTTCTATAGTTAAGTTAGTTGTTTCTTTTAATGATTTTA
>SFTR01000094.1 GCA_004560915.1 bacterium
GCAGGTACTGTATATAATAGTTCTAATGTAGATAAGACATATGCTAGAGTAGATGGAGGAACTGGTAGTCCTGGATACTTTACTCTTAAAAACTAATTTGACAAAAAATAGATAATTAATGTAAAATGATGATAGAGGTGTTTATATGGTAGATGATTATTCTAATATAGATGTATATGTACCAGTTAAAGTAATAAATGGAAAAGCTAAAAGAGATATTTCCATGGTACTATTTTCTAAAGATACTGGATATGGTGATGCTTCATATTATGTTTATAGTACCATATCACGTAAATTCTTTAAAGAAGATAATGTTATGAGATTCTTAATAGCTAATAGAATAACTAAATTAGCTAAATTTACTTCACCTAATAAAAAAGGAGCACTTATTAATAATATTGGTAAAACAATAACTGACTCTGAGAGTGCTAAAGCATACGATAAAATGATTTCTCGTAATCGTAATTTCTCATTATAAAACAATTGAAGGATAAAATCCTTCTTTTTAATTATGAAAATATTGTGTTTTTTAAAAATCTAGTATATAATTAACTTGTATAGTGTATAGAGTAGGAGGATATAATGAGGTGCATAGCAGATGTTTTTCTAAAACAAAAAGCTAAATGCATTCTAAAAAATGTAGATATACTTATTCGTGATGAGATAGTTCCGTATCCAAAAGACCTAGAAGAATTTGAAATAGTAATAGACAAATTCTATCAAGATTTCTTTTTTGGACATAGAAACATTGATAAAGCTCTAGAAGAATATACTGATATATTTCTAAAATATGATGTATATAGTATTGTACCAAAAAGAATGCTTTTACTTATTTTTGAAAATGTAGTAGACTACTTAGATTTAATAGATAATGAAAAGCTATTTGATTGGTATTATCTAGTAGCTAAATTAATACTTCTAAATATAGCATTAGAAGAATATTCTAATTCATTAACAGAAGAGAAAATTAATTATGATGACATAATTAAAATATTTGAAGTTAAGAATAAGTCAATATTCGATGATGAAGTAAAAGAACTATTTAATAAGAATTATATTAAGATTATTAAGAATATCACTAAAGAAGTTAAAGCTAATAAGAAATGTATTAGAGAACTTAATAAATCTCCATTAAAAGTATATTATGATATAGTTGGTTCATTAGATGGAATAGACTATAAAATATCAAGAATACACTTTGATAATGAAGAATTTAGTGGTTTAGATGAAAGGCATGTATATGATGCGTTTATCAAATATAATTTTGCGATAGATTTTAAGTATATTGAGGCCGAAAGCGTTAGCTTTGAAGTCGTTAAAGAAGTATTTTCTGGTAAACATAATACATTATATTTTATAAGACTTCCGAATGGATTTTTTAGACTTAGAACTAATGTAACTAAATTACTTAATATTATAGAGCCTAAAACTCTTAATCATTTTGTATTTATAGTTCCATATAGTGAGATTATTTCTAGAGATGTTAAAGTTAAAGAACTAAGAGATGCTGGTGTTAAGATTGGTGTCTATCATTTAAATACTCTAGAACAAAAATCAATTAAACTTAAAGGTTTAGTAGAATATGTATTTTTAAAGCCAAGTGAAGTTACTAATTATGAGAGTATTATTAATTTTTCAAGAACTATTAATTCAATAATAGTAGAAGAAAATGATAATAAGACTTATAAAATTTATAAGTAGGTGGTTGTATGGATAATACTGTTAAAGTAACTGCTGAAAAAGTATATAGAAGAAAGTTATTCACTAGAATAGTTAAAATGGCTTTACTAATATTATTACTATTCTTCTCAGTATTATATTTAATACTTTATGTAGTTAATAGTAATGGATACTTTACAATTAAGTTAGATAAGAATCTTAAGTCTGAAAGACATATACTTTTGTCTTCTGATTCAGAGTTCTCAGCTGAAACAGTTGAAATTAAAGTTAAAGGATTAGAGTATATGGATAATATCACTGAAGGATGGATTCCTTTTGATGAATTAATATCAAAAGAAGGTGATCATAGTGATGATAACTATATCGCATATACGTTCTTTGTAAAGAATGATGGTAATGAAAACGTAGATTACAAATCTAAAATAGTTATTGAATCTGTTATAAAGAATGTTGATGAGGCCGTTAGAGTTGCTCTTTATACTAATGGCGAACGCAAGGTTTATGCTAAAAAAGCTAAAGATGGTAATGCAGAACCTAATACAATATCGTTTTTATCAAATCGTTTAGTAATGCAACAAGATAGAGATAACATTAAACCTGGTGAAATAGACAGGTACACTGTAATTGTTTGGCTTGAAGGAAAAGACCCTGAATGTATCGATGATATAATTGGGGGGGAAATGAAGATGGCGATAGTAATTACTGAGAAAACTGATTAAAAAAAGAAAGGATTAAATTATGGAAAACGAAAATATGAATAACAACATTAATAATGAAGTTAATGCACCAGTTACTAATATAGTACCTGAACAACCAGTCCTAAATAATAATGTTGTTAAAGAAAAAAATGAAGAATCAAATAATAATAGAAAAAAGATTCTTACTGCATTCCTTATGTTAATAGTTACTGCTATTTCATTAACTACTGCATCTTATGCATGGTTCACTGAAAATACAACTGTTACTGTTGATAGCATTGATGTTAATGTTAGTGCTGCTAATGGTATCCAAGTTTCTGTAGATGCTATTAACTGGAAAGCAAATATTTCAACTAATGATATTACTGCTAATGCTTATGCTGGTAATACTAATCAATTACCAAATCAAATTGTTCCAGTTTCTACTATAGGTGATGTAGATGCTGCTACTGGATTTATGAAAATGTATAAAGGCAGTATAGAAGCTGATGCTACTACTGCTCATGGTTATAGAATTGTTGCTGAGCAATCAGTTGAAAAGGCTGGTACTACAGGTGACTTTATAGCATTTGATTTATTCTTATTAACTACACAACCTACTACAGTATATTTAACAACTTCTTCTGATGTTGTTGCTACTGCTGCTGATACAGGACTTAAAAATGCTGCTAGAGTTGCATTCCTTTATGAAGGTAGTGCTGCTACTGGTGCTAGTGCTGATGCTATAGCATTAAAAGGTGCAGCTAGTCATAGTGCTGGTGGAAATACTAATATATTCTGGGAACCAAACTCAAATATACATACAGCTGCTGGTGTAGCACAAGCAAACAACTATGGAGAAACTACTTATAATACAACAACTATAGTTCCAAATTATTATGGAATTAAAGCTCCTATTGCAGCTAATCCTGCAGTAGATTATCAATCAAAAGTTGATACTTATTTTGGACAAGTAACTCCTGATATTAAAACTCCAAATGGAAATACTGCTAATGGAGAATATAAAACATTATTTAACTTAGCTGCTGGTATTAACAAGATTAGAATATATGGATGGGTTGAAGGACAAGATTACGACTGTGAAAACAATGCTTCTGGTTCTAATATTACTTATAATATCCAAATATCTAAGAATGCAACAGCATAGTAAAAGTGGAGGCGTAATATGAAAGGAAAAAAGATTTTAAAAGTTATTTTAGATGTAATAATTTGGGTTGTTATTATTTTAGCAGCTAGTGTAACTTTAATTACACTTACATCTCGTGAAAAGGGTGTTTCTAAGATTTTTGGATATGTTCCATTAAATATACAAACAGGATCAATGGAACCAACAATTTTAAAAGGTGATTTAATTATCACTAAAGCTTATGATGGTAAGAGTGAACTAAAAGAAAAAGATGTTATTTCATTCTTTGCTATGGAAGAAAATACAAAAATTATTAAAACACACCGTATTAAGTCTGTTTTAACTGTTAATGGTATGACTTCATATGTTACTCAAGGTGATAATAATACCGGAGAAGATCCTCAACAAG
>SFTR01000095.1 GCA_004560915.1 bacterium
AGCGACCGTATCGTAAAAATGCTTCGCGATGCCGGTGCCAAGGAGGTTCATGTACGTATTAGTTCACCTCCATTTTTATGGCCTTGTTACTTTGGAACCGACGTTCCGGCAAGAGAACAGTTGATTGCCTATAACCGAACCATCGATGAGATTTGTGAAGTAATCGGTGCAGATTCTCTTGGTTATCTGGAAATTGACCGTCTAGAAGAGCTGGTCGGAGGCTTGAGTATCTGTAAAGGCTGCTTTACCGGAACATATCCAATGGAACCGCCGAAAGAAGATATTCGGGGAAATTATGACAAATAACAATTATACAAGAGCAGAGATAGGAAAAGGAGAAAGAAAAAGATGACAGATCGTTACCAAAGTCCATTATCTGAACGTTATGCAAGCAAAGAGATGCAGTATATTTTCTCTCCAGATAAGAAGTTTAAAACATGGAGAAAATTATGGATCGCATTAGCAGAAGTAGAACACGAATTGGGATTGAATATTACTCAGGAACAGATTGATGAGTTAAAGGCTAATGCAGAAGATATCAACTATGATGTGGCAAAAGCACGTGAAAAAGAAGTGCGCCATGATGTTATGTCTCATGTATATGCATATGGACAGCAGTGTCCGAAGGCAAAAGGAATCATCCATTTAGGAGCAACTTCCTGTTATGTAGGGGATAATACGGATATTATCATCATGACAGAAGCTTTGCGTCTTGTGAAGAAGAAATTGATCAACGTGATTGATGAATTATCTAAATTTGCTATGGAATACAAGGATCTTCCAACACTTGCATTTACACATTTCCAGCCTGCGCAGCCAACCACCGTTGGAAAGCGTGCAACATTATGGTTAATGGATCTGCTTCTTGACTACCAACTATTTTATAACTTTCAACATCATCATCGTCTTCATACTTAAGTTCTACTTGGCATCCAATACCTACAGTTCCATCACTCTCAGCGTTATCTATTACAGTTGCATGCTCTAAAGCATATTCAACTTCAATTATTCTCTTTTCTAAATTTGCTTGATCTTCTCTTGCTTGTTCATATTCAGAGTTCTCTGACAAATCACCTAAAGCTCTTGCTTCTTTTAGAGTTTGAGTTACTTCTTTTCTCTTTTCTGTTTTTAAATAATGTAATTCATTTTCAAGTTCTAAATAACCTTCACTTGTTAGAAAAATTTCCTTCTTTTTCATAGCAAATTGCCACCTCTTTCTCATTACCAAAAAATGATACTATAAAATGTACATTTTGTCAAGCAATATTGACCCTTATAATATCATTTTCATATACCTTAAATGGTATTTTTATTCTTATAATTTCTTGTGCATGACTAGCAGATTCTACGTTTTCACCATCACTGTTTATAATATATTCAACTTTGAATTTTTTAGTCATAGTATTTGGCCCAAAAACCTCTACTGTGTCTCCTACACTAAACTTATTTCTTTGTTCAACTATTGCTTCAGATGTAGATTCATCATATGATTTTATAAGTCCTAAAAAATCCTTATTACTTATTTCTTGACGACCTGTAAAGTATTGCCCTTCTACTCCAATCATGCCATTATAAAATTGTGGTATGTTCTCACGATTAGATACTCTATTTAATACTTTTTTATAGTAAGTAATGTCTTCATCACTTAGTGTTCCATCTATTTTTTTATCCATAATAGTTCTATATGCATTTGCTACTGTTGCTATATAGTAAAGACTCTTCATACGTCCTTCTATTTTATATGACTCAATACCTAAATCCATCATATCACTTATATGATCGATCATATTTAAATCTTTTGATGAAAATGCATACTCATAATCTTTACCGCAATCAAATGTAAATCTACATACTTGGCTACATCCTCCACGATTAGAGTCACGTAGTGTAACATAATTACTCATAACGCATCTACCACTATAACTAGTACACATAGCTCCATGAATAAATACTTCTACTTCAGTATTTATATTTTCTTTTATTTTCTTTATATCTTCACGACTACATTCACGAGCCATAACTACTCTGTAAGCACCTAATGATTTATAAAATTTAACTGCTTCTAAATTAGTAATAGACTTTTGAGTTGATATAAAAAATGGAGTCTTTATTTTAAGACGTTTAATAGCCTCTATAACAGCAAAATCACTAATAATATAACTATCTATCCCTATTTCATCTAAAGCCTTTAAATAATCGTCTAGTCCATCTAAATCTTCATTATGAAATACCATATTAACAGTAACAAATACTTTCTTATCAAGCTTATGAGCAAACTCTACTCCCTCTTTAATTTCTTCTAAACTAAAATTATTAGCATTAGCTCTAAGACTATAATTATATCCACCAATATATACAGCATCAGCACCATACATAAAAGCAAACTTAAGTCTTGCTAAATCCCCAGCAGGCAATAATAATTCATACTTCACTTTATATCACCTACCTTATACTTAATATCATTCTCTAAAAAGTAATAATCACTATCTATTAAATCACATAATTTAATATTTTGATATTCTTCAAGTATTATTTTTTCACTAACACTATCTATATTGGTAAAGTTAATAATCAAGTTCATGTTAAGTTTATCTATATACTTAGAAGCACAAAATATCTTATCAAAATATACTACACTTCCATCCATCTCCTCATAAATATCAAGAACTTTACCACTTACTTTTTCAACAAGCTTATAACTATTAGTATTATCTAAATTATAATATTTATTATAGTTACTTACTAAATTACGTCTAGAATACATTAAACTATTCTTACCAACATAAAAATAATATAAATTACTACTTGTTTTCTCTTGTATTTCTAATAACTCATTTATAGTTAAATCATTATTAATTACTACATTTTTAATACCAATGCTTTCTAAAAAGTTAATAGCTTTATAATTTGATAATATATGGTTTTCATATAACACAAATCTTTCTTTATCAATTATATCTGTAAGGCCTATATCTTCTATAATAAATTTTATACTTTTATTGAATTTATCATATATTTTTCTAAATTCTTCTATATTTCTATGTAAGAATTTATTCATGATAACATATATATTATATTTTAAACTTAAATTATTTATTTCATCAACATCATAGTATACATTAAATCCTATACTATACCCTTCAAGTGGTAATATAAATGTATCAAAGTTATACTTAGTATATAAATCCAATTCTTTTTTATTTGGTATTATTAAATATTCTTTCTTTTGCATACTCCTAAAGTATCACCTACTTCTATATATTTTACAGTAAATTCTTCGTTATTATTTAAGAAATCTATGAATTTTCTAATCTTATTAACCATTTGTCTCAAGTTTCTACTTTGTATTCTAGTCTCTTGATTTACATATCCATGAAAACTTAAATTATCGATTATTATTATTCCATCTTCATTAAGATTTTCTTTAAATTTATTAAAGAATTTCATATTTTGACTTTTAGCAGCATCTATTATTATCAAATCAAACTTATCTTTGATTTCTATTTCTAAAGCATCTGTATGTCTAAGTGTTATGTTTTTAAGTCCACTTTCTTTAACGTTGTTGTATGCTATAGAACTTCTAATTGGATCTCTTTCTATACTTGTAATATTAGTAACACCTGGAGTACTTGCAAAACATATCGTAGAGTACCCTATAGCCGTTCCTATTTCAAGTATAGTATGAAATTCATTAACTGTTATTATATTTTTAATTACTTCTATTGTGTCCTCACTCATTATAGGCACATTATTTTTAATTCCATATTCTTCTATTTCTTTTATTAACTTTGATATTCTATCCATAATCCGTTTCTCTTTAACTCTCTAACTTTACTTACGTGTTCAGCATCTGTTTTAGTAAAGTATGTTTTTCCATTTTTATCTGCTACAAA
>SFTR01000096.1 GCA_004560915.1 bacterium
GATACTAACGGAGACGGAAAGTGTGACATCAACTGTGATACAAATAAAGATGGTAAATGTGATTTAAATTGTGATACTGATAATGATGGAAAATGTAATCATAGTTGTGATACTGATGGTGATGGTAAATGCGATATAAATTGCGATACAAACGGAGACGGTAAATGTGATTTAAACTGTGATACTAACGGAGACGGAAAGTGTGACATCAACTGTGATACAAATAAAGATGGTAAATGTGATTTAAATTGTGATACAAATAAAGATGGTAAATGTGATTTAAACTGTGACACTAACGGAGATGGTAAGTGTGATGAGAACTGTGACACTAACGGAGATGGAAAGTGTGATGAAAAGTGTACAACAATAGATATAGATGATAAAGAAGAATATATACTTACATTTACAGATTCAGCATCATTTAATAGAAAGAATATAGTTCCTGGATGGACTGGTTCTAAAACATTTAAGATTAAGAATAATACTTCTTCTAAACAAACGATAAGTATGAAATGGATAAATGTTACTAATACATTTACTAGTGTAAATAACTTATATTATACTGTTAAACGTGGAAATACTACTATTCTTAAAACAACAAGAGTTCCATATAAAGATACAGAAATTTCTTCATCAATAAGTATACCTGCTAATACTACTTATACATTTACATTTAATTTTGAATTTAGAAATACAAGTGTTAATCAAGATGTAGATAAAGGTAAAACATTTGATGGTAAAATAAAAGTAACTATTAAGTAGTTACTTTTTTCTTGTATATATAATTGTTGTTATTAAAGTTATTAAGCTAATTATAGATCCTATTATGAAACCTCTTGGTATAAATTTAAATTCTATTGTGTGATTACCTTGTGATAGGTCTAAACATATGAATGATTCTGTACATGTACTATAATTTATTTTTTTGTTGTCTACGTATATATTCCATCCTTTATTATAAGGTATTGTTGTAAATAGTGTTGTTTTATCTTTATCTACATTTATAATTCCTTTTATATAATTATCTTTCTTATATTTAGTTATTTCTAATTGATTTGTTTTAAGGTCATTTATAACTTCTTTATATTCGTCTATATAAGTTATATATGCATCTATGTATTCTTTCTTATAAGAGTCTTTATTGCTTTTAAATACTAGTTTGTATTTATCATTTTTCTTTAATATAGTTGGTAATTTATTTCTACCTAAGTTTATATCTTTTTTATCATTAATATATAATTCTACATCTACATAAAAGTCTTTATCTTTGTTTAATGTTAAGAATCCATCTTTTTTAATTATTCCTTTGATTGTGATACTATTATCTTTTATATTATTATTTTCTATATACTCGGTTTCATCTTTAGTTATAAGTTTAGTATTGTGATATGTTATATTATCATTTAATAGGTCATATGTTTTATAATTTTTATTAGTCATTAAATTTACTATTTCTTGTGTATTTTCATGATTATTATTTTTATTTATGTAATTTTTAATGTTTTTATTTACCATATATCCTAAGGATAAAGCATCATTATTTTTATATATTACTAATGAATCACTATGTTTTATGTATTTATCATAATATTCTTCATTGTCTATACCATTTATATATTTTATCCCTAGTAATGAATTAATATATGGATTATTTCCATCGAATATAATAGTTGTGTTATCTGTTGTTTGATAATCTAGTTGTTCTTTGAAAAAATGTATTAGTTTTGAATTTTTTATGGAGTTGAATGAGTTTATTCCATTGTATTTATAGAATGAACCTGCATTATGTAGAGCTACTCGATCTATATGCATTCTATAAAAGTTATCTTCTTTCTTATCTTCTTTATTTATTTTTTGTATTAAAGTATTATATTCTTTTATTGATTCATTTAATCCTTTGATAGGATAAAAACATTCTAAGTTATCAAATGTTATTAATGTGTTGAATGTAAGTTCTAGAAATAACATTGAGAATAGAAGTGTTTTTGCTTTTTTATTTTCAAGTAAGAACATATATTGAAATAATAATAATATTCCAAATATAAATGCACTTATTTTAACTCTGCTTTCTGTAGAAGATATTTTACTCATTGGATATATTGTAAGTCCTATAAATAAAATAGATACTATGAATTTCATTAAATTACTTTGTTTTATTTTATCTAAGTTTGTGTACGATTTACATCCAGTTGTTATTAATAGAAATGATATCATAAATGAATATCTATTAGGATACCATATAGGACGTTGAAACATATGCCATGTATAGTCTATTAAATTAAAACTTAAACTTAATAAGAAAAATAGTATAAATATTAAAGTAGTTATTTTTTCTTTTTTAGATATATTTTTAATAAAGAAGAATTTAATTACTAAGACTGCTACTAACATTGAAACATATATATTAACACTTCCATATTTTATATCTTCTTCTATAATTGTTCCTGGCATTAATTTATAAAAGAAGTTTAAATAGTTTTTATTAAATTGTAAATAGTTTGTTTGAGCTTCTATATTGAAGTGTTCAACTTTTCCATTTAATAATTCTAATACTATAGGCATTAGTGTTATAGCACACATTATTCCAGATAGTAAACTACTTATAATAAAATCTTTTATAATCTTTTTATCTTTTTTCTTTAGATTTATATAACTATAGATAAAGTAGAGTAGTGAAAATATACATTCCATATAACCTATATAGAAGTTAGATAGAATAGATATTGTTAACATAAAAATATATTGTTTATTTTTTCTTTCATATATTAATTTATCAAGTCCCATTATAAGTAATGGAAAAAATACAACATTATCAAAATACATATAATTGTAATAGTAAGCTACGTTGTATCCCATTAATGCATAGCATACACTAAATGCTACATAGAATATATTACTTTGATTTTTGAATTTATATTTTAAATATTTACACATTGTGAATGATGATAAACCTATTCTTAAAAGAACTATGAATAGATAATAATCAAATATATTTTCTTGATTAAAAAATATACATAATAAATTAGTTGGATTAAATAAGTAATAGATTGAGGTTGCGTAGAAGTTATATCCTAAAGATGCACCAAATGAATAGAATAAACTATTTTTTCCAAGAAGTACTTCTTTAAAATTCATTGTAAATCCTGCGTATTGATATAGTCCATCATATTTCGAGAAGGAGAATTCTCCGAATGGATATAAATTTGTAAATTTACATGCTAGTAATATAATTAGAATAGAAATTAATATTGATAGTATTTCTGGTATGTATTTTTTGATTTTATTCATTTTTATCACCTTTAAAAATTATATCATATTATAAAAGTTTTTAAAAAAAACTATTGAAACATTCGATTAAAAATGCTAATATTATTATAGCAAGGGAGGATGAGTTATGGATAATAATAAAGGACAAACAATATTCTTATCTGTTATCGGTATTGCAACATTATTAGTGGCAATTATAGGAGCAACGTTTGCATGGTTTAGCATTACTATTCAAGGAAATGATAAAGCATCAAGTATTATTGTTACTACTGCTACTGTAGGTAATGTAGTTTTTACAGATGGTAATGAAATTAATATGACAAATATTAGACCTGAAACTAGTCCACAAAGTACTAAAACATTTACTATTGTGAATACTACATCAGGTGCCACTGAAAGAATTAATTATGTTATCTATTTAGATGTAACTGCTAATACATTAAGTGCTGCTGCTGATGGAGCTTTTGTTCATTCATTAACTGGAACTGCTAATAATGGTGGTACAGTTGCTGAAAAAATCACTGAAGCTGTAGTTCCTGCTGTTGGTAAAAATAGGTTAGGTTCTGGTACATTAAATGGTACTGAAACTCACACTTAT
>SFTR01000097.1 GCA_004560915.1 bacterium
GCTACCTTTTGAGAAATACTTTTACTTGAAACTTTTATTATATCCATTTCTTTCACCTCAATAATTTATATGTTTTAAAACATAAAAAAATACTAAAGATTTTACTCTTTAGTACTCTTTCTAATCTTTTTCTTCTTTATTTCTTTTAGAACTATTTTCTTCTTTTTACTTGGTTTTTCTTTTTCAATACCACATATATAACAAAGTTTATTATCAAATTTAGGATTTCTAATTAATATCATAAATAAAGGTTCTAATAAACTAATTAATCCAAATGATATAAAATAATATCCAAGTATAATACTAGCAGCACAATACTTAGTAAATAATGGATTTATAATTAATATACTTAACATTATTATTAAGATTGTACTAATCATCTTAGGATAAAAATTAATATCTTTATTTTTACATAATTTATTTACATGATAGAATTTATTTAATATTACAGCTACAGTATAAAGAATAATCGCAGAACTCATAATAAATGGATCATTACCATATAAAGTATTTATTAATATATAAGAAGCAACTGTTACATTAATAAGTCCAAAGAATAAATATTCATAATCATCTGATCTTCTATTTAAGAAATATGCAACTAATGAAAAGAATCCAAACATAAAGAACAATACTGGAACATACTCCATAGGACTTAATAATTCAACTTCTGGGAACCCTATAAGTATATAGCCTATTGCTGCATATATAGTATAAAGCATAATATCTATTCCTAAAAAAGCTCTTTCTGATTCTTTAATAACTACTTTTTTCATAACACACCTACTTATTCTAAAATAATTCTATATCATTTAAAGACTTATGTCAATCTAGAAAAAAAGAATAGACATATCTATTCTTCATCCCTATCTCTATATCCAAAGAAATTATATTTTTCATCAAAGAATACATATATAATTTTAAGAAGAGCAACTACTGGAGTAGCAATTACCATTCCAAAAATACCAAACATATATTCAAATATCATCAATGATAAAATAATTGTTATTGGACTTAAATTAAGTTTTTTACTCATTACTAATGGTTGAAGTACATTACCATCTATAGTTTGTACTATTGCTATAAATACAAGAGTTAAAATACCTATTAATGGACTTTGAGTAAATCCAATAGCACCAGCAACAGCAGCTCCCATATAAGGACCAATGTATGGTATTAAATTAGTAATAACACATACAATTGCTACAAGCACTGGAGCATTTAAACCTATTATAGAGAATCCTATTAATGATGTCACAAATAGTAATAATGATAACCATAAAGTACCACTAACAAATGAGAATAATGAATCATCTAATTGTTCCATTAAATATTTAACTTCTTTTCTAGATTTCTTAGGAAATAAATTTATAAATCCTTCACTTACTTTATTAAAGTCAAATAATATATAGAAACCTAAGATTAAACTTAATGCTATTTTACCAATACTACTTGCCAAAGAAGATACTACATTCATAGCAATCTCTGGAATATTAGTTTGAACATCACGAGCAAACATTTCTATTTTAGTTAAGAATGATGCCTTAATACCATCTAAATTCTCTAAACTTAAATTTGAAAGTTTAATAAATACATTATCAATCCAGCCTTTAACATCTTCAACCATTGCAGGTACAGAAGACACCATCTCAGATATTTGAGTTCCAAGTGATGGAATAGTAAATGCAAATAAAGCATATAAAACAGCTATTAATAATAAGTATGCTATTACTACACTAATACCTCTTTTAATACCTTTTTTAGTTAACTTTTCTACTAATGGATTTAATAACCAAGCAATAAACCATCCAATAAATAAAGGTGATATTATTGATAATATTTTTCCAAAGAATGTAAGAATATGCCACTCTTTAAAAATTAATCCAAGTACATATACTAACAATATAACAAAAAGTATATACATAATTTTAAGTATTTTATTACCAGTTCCAACTAATTCATTAATTTTTTTAGAATTAACTTTTTTATCTTCACTTTTCTTTAATTTATCAATCATTCTTTTCCACTCCTATCATCATAATAATAACACACTTTTTATTAAAAAAATAGTTCAATTTTAGAACTATTTTCCTTCTGATAATGTTTTTGACATCTTTTGCATATAATTCATGATATCTTTCTCATATTTTTTATAAACTAAGCAAGCACCAATACCCGAAGCAAAAGCAATCATATTTCCTAAAGTCTTAATAATATCACGCTCCTTTGATATTATTATTTATTATTTCTAAAATTTTATACATATTTTAAATAAGTATTTCTATTAGCTCCATAATTAGTACTTACACTTTTATTTAATGAGTCTATACTACCAAGAATTATTAGTGAACTCTTAGCACGAGTAACCGCTGTATATATTAGTTTATTATAAAACATTCTATTAAAACTACGAGCAAGTATTATTACAACATTAGCATATTCACTTCCTTGACTTTTATGAATACTTACTGCATACGCAAGATTAAATTTATCAAACTCTCCACTCTTATATTCTACTACATTTCCAGAATAATCTATTTCTACAACCATTTTTTTATCAAGATAATATATATCTCTAATGTATCCTATATCACCATTATATACATTATTATCAACATCATTTACAAGTTGTATTACTTTATCATTAATTCTATAGTATTTGTCTCCAATAACAAACTTTTCAGACTCAGGATTAAATATACTAGCCATCATACTATTTAAACTATCTATTCCGTTAATTCCTTTATACATAGGAGCAAGTACTTGAAAGTTCTCACTATGAATACCTTTTTCTACAGCTTTGTTAACTATCTCATCAAGATATTTTTTAATGTCATCATCACTACTCTCTATAAACTTAAAATCACTATAGTTAGTTGGAAATTTATCAAAATGTTTTCTATTCTTTATATCATTCGCAAGGTATGTTATATAACTTCCTTCTTTAACTCTATAAATAGTATTTAAATATTTATTTTTAATAGTACTTATATGTAATAAATCATTAAGTAAGTCCCCTGGGCCTATAGAAGGAAGTTGATTAGCATCTCCTACTAAGATTAGTTTAACATTTAGTTTAAGTCCCTTTAATAAACTTGAAAATAAGAATATATCTATCATAGAACTTTCATCTACTATAACTATCTTTTCATTAGATTTATTATATTCATCTATTAAAAATGATTCAGTCTCTTTATTCCATTTTAAATATTTATGTATTGTATACGCAGGAGCACCTACACTCTCAGCCATTCTTTTACTAGCTCTACCAGTTGGTGCAAGTAAAGCTATATCTTCATGACTCAAATCTAATATATCTTTTAAAATCATAACAATAGCTTTAATAATAGTTGTTTTACCAGTACCAGGACCACCAGTTATAATAAAGAAATTATTTTCTATTGCTCCTTTTATAGCTTCTTTTTGATCGTCATTAAATGTTATATTATTTATCTTTTCATATTCACTTATATATGTATCAATTTTATCAGTCTTAATATTAGTCTTTATATCATTAATTCTATTTATATCCATAAGTATACTTTTTTCAGTATTATAAAAGTCACTAAGAGTAACGTATTCATTAAATAGAACTATCTTTGCCCTCATTGCAAGACTATCTATATATTTAAGATATTCTTCTGCACTAAATACTCCTCTAAAACATCTCTTCATCTTAATAAATAACTCATCTTTTAGTATTAACGTGTCACCACTTTCATAACAACTAGTATATATATTATGAAGTATTAGTGCTTCTATTCTTCTTTTATCCATTTCATCATTATCTTTTAAGAACATTAAATCTAGTTTATCAAAAGTTATATATTCTACTAAATCATATATATTTTCTTCTATAACAC